>CAWUOA010000764.1:0-1502 GCA_963923225.1 uncultured Planctomycetaceae bacterium | reverse complement strand
GGCTCGACATCGGTCCGGAGACCGCGACGAAGTACGCCTCGATCATCCGCTCCGCCGGCACGGTCGTGTGGAACGGCCCGATGGGGGTCTTCGAGATGCCGCCGTTCGACGCCGGCACGAAGGCGGTGGCCGACGCGGTGGCCGCGGCGACCGCGGCCGGGGCCGTGACGATCATCGGCGGCGGTGACTCGGCCGCGGCGGTCGAGCAGCTCGGCTACGCCGACAAGGTGAGCCACGTCTCCACCGGAGGCGGCGCGTCGCTCGAGATGCTCGAGGGGAAGTCGTTCGAGTCGGTGGCGGTCCTCGACGAGAAGTGATCCGGCGCCGCGTCGTGCGGCGACCCGTGAAACGAGCCGACCCTGCCCCGGGAGCCTCCCGGGGCAGGGTCGGTGTGCGTCGGGGCTTCGGGCCGCGGCCCGGCCGCTCCGCGTTCAGCGGACGGCGGCCGTGTCGCCGCTGGCCGGCCGTGAGGCCACGATCGACCGGCGGACACCGGCGACGTGGGCCCGGTCGGCGGCGGAGAGGCGGTCCATGGGCACGGTCGTGTGGCGGCCGGTGACCTTCAGGATCCGCACGGACCCCGCACGGATCTCCACCAGGCGCCCCTCGGTGGAGAAACGGCCGGTGTCGTCCTGCCAGCGCCGCGTCGGCCCCGCCGGCACGCGGATCCGGCTCGAGTCGAACGGATCGGCCGCCGGCTCCTCCGCGGCCGGGGTCTCCTCGGTCTGGGCGTCGTCGCCGGCGTCGTCCATCGGTGCGTCGGCGGCCTCGTCCGCGGGAGCCTCGAAGCCTTCGTCGTCGGCGGGAGCCTCCTCCATCGGCAGGTCGTCCGCCGGCATGTCGTCGAGCGGCGCGTCGTCGGCCGGGCCCTCGAAGCCCTCCTCCATCGGCGGCGCGTCGGGGATGGCGTCGTCGTCACCGGCCGGAGCGCCGAAATCGTCGGCCGCGGGGGGCTCGTCGGCCGGCACCTCGTCGAACAGGTTGCGGGCGGATCCCTTGGCCGGCGCGGCGGGCTCCTTCACGACGTCCGCCTCCTCCGACCGATCCAGGGTGTCGTCGGCGTCGTCCATCGGTTCGTCGGTGGCGTCGTCCGCGGGGGCCTCGAAGCCCTCCGTCTCTTCGATCGCCTCGACGGTCGGCTCCTCGACCGGCTCGGCAGCCTGGCCCTGCAGCGTCACCGTCTCGCGCGGCTCGAGGACCGACGCGGGCGCGTCGTCGGCGGGCTTCGCGGTCACGGTCGGCGCCGGCGTGGTCGGCACCGGCTCCGAGGGGAGCGTGAGGGCCCGCGGAGTCTCGGGGGCCTTCTCCACCGGCGGCACCTGAGGCGCCGGCACCGTCTCCGCCGCGGGGGTGGGGGCGATCCCCGTGACGATCGAGTCGGACTGCACGCCCGACTCGATCGCCTCGCCGCCGGCGACCGGCGTCCCCTCGACCATCGTCTCGATCGCGCCTTCGCCGCAAGCGGTGCAGGCACAGCCGTCGAGCGTCTCCACCGTCTCGCC
>CAWUOA010000763.1:0-1502 GCA_963923225.1 uncultured Planctomycetaceae bacterium | reverse complement strand
GACGCGGTGCGTGCGAGGCGCCGTGGGTTCTTCGAAGCAGTGTCGCGGCGCCGGTAGGATCGTCGACGACTCCGGTGTCTCCACCTCGAAATCTGATGCCCCATGACCACCCCCGCGCGCAAGGTGCTCGTCCTCGGCTGGGACGCCGCCGACTGGAAGATCATCCGGCCGCTGCTGGCCGCCGGGGCGATGCCGAACCTCGCCGGCCTCATGGCCCGCGGTGTCCATGGCAACCACTCCACGCTCTACCCCGTCCTCTCCCCCACGCTCTGGACGAGCATCGCCACCGGCAAGCGGCCGCCGAAGCACGGTGTCCTCGGCTTCACCGAGCCGACGCGCGACGGCTCGGCCGTCCGCCCCTGCAGCATCCTCTCCCGGAAGACCAAGGCCCTCTGGAACATCCTCGCCCAGGAGGGGAAGCGCTCGATCGTCGTCGGCTGGTGGCCCTCCTACCCGGCCGAGCCGATTCCCGGCGCCATCGTGTCGAACCACTTCCAGCAGGTGCCCGACGATCCCGATTCGCCGCTCCAGCCGCTCCCCCCGGGCATCGTCTCGCCGCAGCGCGTGGCGGAAGAGATCGCCGACCTGCGCGTGAAGCCGACGGAGATCCCCCTCGAGGTCCTCGCGATGTTCGTGCCGCGGGCGGCCGAGATCGACCAGACCGAGGACAAATCGCTCCACGACCTGGCCAAGATCCTCGCCGAGACGCTCTCGATCCACGCCGCGGCAACCGACCTCCTCGAGCGCGAGCCGTGGGACTTCGCCGGCGTCTACTTCGACACCATCGACCATGCCAGCCACCGCTTCATGCAGTTCCACCCGCCGCGGCAGGCCCGCGTGCCGGAGGAACAGTTCGCGCTCTACAAGGACGTCGTGGCGAACGTCTACCGCCACCACGACGCCATGCTCGGCCGCTACCTCGAACTGGCGGGGCCCGACGCGCACGTGCTCGTGATCTCCGACCACGGCTTCCATTCCGACGAACGGCGACCGCAGTGGATTCCGGCCGAGCCCGCCGGCCCCGCGGCCGAACACCGCCACTTCGGGATCATGGTGATGGCCGGTCCCGGGATCCGCGCGGGGGAGCGGATCCATGGGGCGAGCGTGCTCGACGTGACGCCGACGGTCCTCACCCTCTTCGGCCTCCCCGTGGGGCTGGACATGGACGGCACCGTGCAGGTCCAGGCCTGGAGGGAGCCTCCCGAGGTGCGGAGCATCCCCTCCTGGGACGACGTCCCAGGAGCCGACGGCCGGCATCCCCCGGAGACGGGCCACGATCCTCGCGCCGCCGCGGCCCAGCTCGAGCAGCTCATCGCGCTGGGGTACGTGGCGCCGTTGCCCGACGACCGGGGCAAGGCGGTGCGCGAGACGGTGCGCGAGATCGACTACAACCTCGCCCGCGCCCTCGATGACGGCGGCAGGCCACAGGAAGGGATCCCGATCCTCGAGCGGCTGTGGGAGGAGTGGCCCGACGAGCACCGCTTCGGGCTCCACCTCCTCGG
>CAWUOA010000762.1:0-1516 GCA_963923225.1 uncultured Planctomycetaceae bacterium | reverse complement strand
GCGCAGCTCCCTGAGCATCGTCAGCCCGTCCATGACCGGCATCTCGACGTCGAGGAGCACGACGTCGGGGGAGAGCTCCGCGACGCGCGCGAGCCCCTGGGCACCGTCGGCGGCCGTCCCCGCCACGCGCAGCTCGGGATCGGCCGAGAGCGCCGCCGACACCGTGCCGCGGACCGCGGCCGAGTCGTCGACCACGAGGACCCGGACCACCCCGGCCTCCTCGGAGCCACCGCCGGCGGTCCGCAGGCCCGCGGCCGCGACCGCCTCGCCGATCGCGGCGGCGGTGAACGGCTTGGCGACGAACGACGCGGCGCCAGCCGCCAGGGCCCTGGCCACGATGGCGGGGTCCTGGTCGGAGGACACGGCGACCAGCCGCGTGTCGGCGAGCGCCGGCCGTGACCGGATCCAGGCCATCAGCTCGAAGCCGTCCATCACCGGCATGTGGATGTTGACGGCGACGAGGGCGGGCGCGGGCCCGTGCTCGAGCGCCGTGGCCGCCTCGCGGCCGTGCTCCGCCTGCTCACAGGCGAATCCCAGCTCGCCGAGCACCCGCGCCAGGATGCCGCGCACCGGCTTCGAATCGTCGACGATCAGCGCTCGCATCGGCTCTCACCCGCCCGCAGGACCGTCCACGCTCCGTCCCTCCGCCGGCCCTCGGGCCGCCCCTGGGCTCGACGCCACGGAGCCGCCCGACGCCGGCCCCGTTCCGCCGGCGGCCGCGCCGGGCTCACTCCCGGTACTCCTCCACCAGCCGCTGCAGCGTCTGGGCCATCTTCGCGAGCTCCTGGCTCGAGAGCTGGGCGTTGGTGGCCCCCTCCGCGGTGTTCTGCGCCGCCTGGGCCACCTGGCCGATGTTCTGCGCGATCTCCGTCGAGCCGGTGGTCGCCTCGCCGATGTTCCGGCCGATCTCGCTGGTGGTGACGCTCTGTTCCTCCACGGCGGCGGCGATCTTCGTCTGCAGGCCGTCGATCTTCTCGATCACCGTGACGATCTCGCCGATGGCGGCGACGGCCCGGGAGGTGTCGGCCTGCATGGCCTCGATCTTGGTGCCGATCTCCTCGGTCGCCTTGGCGGTCTCGCGGGCCAGGTCCTTGACTTCGTTGGCCACCACGGCGAACCCCTTCCCCGCCTCGCCGGCCCGCGCCGCCTCGATCGTGGCGTTGAGGGCGAGGAGGTTGGTTTGCTCCGCGATCGACGTGATCACCTTCACCACCTGGCCGATCTCGGCGCTCGAATTGCCGAGCTTGTCCATCGTCCGCGACGTGGCCCTGGCCATCTCCACCGACTGCCTGGCCACCCCCGCGGCGTCCTGCGCGCTGCGGGCGATCTCGTAGATGCTCTGCACCAGGTTCTCGACCGATCCCGACACCGTGCGCGTGTTGGTGCTGACCTCCTCGGCGGCGGCGGAGACGAGGTTCGCCTGGGCGGTGGTCTGCTCGGCGGCGGCGCTCATCTGCTGGCTGACGCTCGTCAGCTCCTCCGAGGCGCTGGCGAGGGTGTGGGTGTTGTCCTTGAT
>CAWUOA010000761.1:0-1517 GCA_963923225.1 uncultured Planctomycetaceae bacterium | reverse complement strand
GATCCAAGCCCGCTCGACGACGCCCTCCATCGAGACCAATCGCCCCACTTCGTGACCCGCGAAGAACGCCTCGGCGTCGCAGCGCCTCGGCGGCGGAAGCGGGGAACGCCCCCTGACGACGATCCGCTCCGCCCGGAGCAGCGTCCCCCGGTCTCCCGCCTCCGCCCGGCCGCTGACCTCCACCTCGTCGCCGGGCGCCAATTCCGTCCGGCCGCCATCGACGCGCTCCTGCGCGGCCGAGTCGATGCCCACGACGCGGATCCCGGCCAGCGCGTCCTCCACGAGCGCCTCACCGCCGTGGGGCGAACGCCGCACCGAGATCACCCGCCCGGCCACCAGGACGGGTGGATGCCCGGCGAGCTGCCGCGACGAGAGCGCCACCACCTCGGCCACGCCGCCGGCGCGCGCGCCGCCCTCGGTCGGCTCGAGAAGAAAGAGGCCGAGGAGAAGTGGAAAAAAACGTGCGGCGAGTCGGTGCATCGTGCGAACGTGCATCACTGGACCGATTCCCGCCACGTCGATTCCCTTTGCCTCGGACGTCCCAGGCACGGGGCACCCCGACCGAAACGCGCGCGACGGTACCGGCCTGCTAGCCATCGACGGAGGCTTCGCGAGCGCCCGCCGAGAAGAACCCGGCGGCGTTCACGACCTGCCACAGCGCCAGCGCCCCGACCACGCGCAGGCTGCGGCCGTATCCCATCGGCCGGCCGATCCGCTTCCAGATTCGACGGGGGAGCGAGCGATGGAACCCGAGGTCCTCGCGCATCGTGCCCGATCCGCGGACCTGGCGATTGGCATGGTAGATGCGGGCGCCACGGCCGTACCGAAGGTGGAGATCGACGAACGATGCGAGCGTCTGGGGGTGGCGATGCTCGACCCGCGCCTCCGGCCTCCACACCATCCCGTATCCGGCACCGCGCCATCGGTCGCAAAAATCCCGGTCTTCGCCACCTGCCCGCGCGAACGTGTCGTCGAATCCCCCCATGGCGAGCAATCGCTCGCGCGAGCAGAGGATGTTGTTGCTCGCGAGGAAGTAGGCGTTCGCGTGATCGGAATTGAAGTGCTCGTAGACCAGGTCGACGATCAATTGGCTCGTGGTGGCGAAGACGTCGTCGGGGAGGCCGTTCTCGGTCGAACCGCCGACGAGTGCCCCGGGGTGCTCCCGCTCGGCCGCGACCAGGGCCCCCAGCCATTCCGGCATCGGCCGGCAGTCGTCGTCGGTGAAGGCCACCAGGGGCGCGACGGCCTCGGCCATGCCGCGGTTGCGAGCCGCGGCGGGGCCCGCGTTCGCCTGGCGGATCAGACGCACCGCCAAACGCCCTCGGAACGGCCCGACGGCCTCGTCGAGCGGCTCGGGGCTCCCGTCGTCGACGACCACCACCTCGAAGTCGGCCGTCGGCAGCGTCTGACGGGAGAGCGCTTCGAGACACTCGCCCAGCGCCCGCGGACGCTTGTGGGTGGGGATCACGACGCTCGCGATCGGTTCTGCCATGCGTGATCGATTCGACTCCCGCTCC
>CAWUOA010000760.1:0-1527 GCA_963923225.1 uncultured Planctomycetaceae bacterium | reverse complement strand
TACCCCACCCTCGTGCGCATGGCCCAGGAATGGAACATGCGACACGTGCTCGTCGACAAACAGGGCAACTTCGGCTCCATCGCCGGCCTCCCGGCCGCGGCGATGCGGTACACCGAGGCCAGGCTGTCGCCGATCGCGGCGATGCTCCTCGACGATCTCGAGCTCGACACCGTCGACTACGTCCCCACCTACGACGAGCGCAACACCGAGCCGGTGGTCCTTCCCGGCCGGTTTCCGAACCTCCTGGTCAACGGCGCCGGCGGCATCGCCGTCGGCATGGCGACCAGCATCCCACCGCACAACCTCGGCGAGATCTGCAGGGCGCTGGTGGCCCTCATCGACAACCCGGCGATCGGCCTGGGAGAGCTGCTCCAAATCGTCCCCGGCCCCGATTTCCCCACCGGCGGCATCGTCATGGGGCGCGAGTCGCTGATCCGCGGCTACGCCACCGGCAGGAGCACCATCACCCTCCGCGCCCGGGCGCGGGTGGAGGAGTTCGGGAAGAACCGCAACCGGATCGTGGTCACCGAGGTGCCCTACCAGCAGACGCGCGACGCGATCGAGGAGAAGATCGCCGAACTCGTCAACGAGGACCGCATCAAGGGCATCTCGGCGATCCGCAACGAGAGCGATCTGAAGGAGCCGGTGCGGCTGGTGCTCGAGCTGAAACGCGACGCCGATCCCGACGTCGTCCTGAACCAGCTCTACCAGTTCTCCCCGCTGCAGACGAGCTTCTCGCTGATCTTCCTGGCTCTGGTCGACGGGAAGCCGCGGATCCTCTCCTTCAAGAACATCCTCGAGGAGTTCCTCCGCCACCGCACGACGGTTCTCAGACGCCGCACGCAGCACCTCCTGCAGAAGGCCCGCAGCCGCAAGCACACCCTCGAGGGCCTGCTCGTCGCCCTGGCCAACATCGACGAGGTGATCCGCATCATCCGCAGTTCGCGGTCGCAGGCCGAGGCGAAGGAGCGGCTGGTGAAGATCGAGGCCCCGGCGGCGCTCCTCGAACGGGCCCTCGGCCCGGAGGGCTTCGCGGTCCTCAAGGAAGAGCGGGGGGCGGCGGAGGCCTACGGGCTCTCGCCGGTCCAGGCGGACGCGATCCTCCGCCTCACGCTCGGACAGCTGGTGAACTTGGAGCAGGAGAAGCTCTCGGGCGAACACGCCGAGATTCTCGGGCGGATCGGGGAGTACCGCCGGCTCCTGTCGAGCGAGGGGCACCTCCGCGCCGTGATCCGCGGCGAGCTCCTCGAGCTCGCCGACAAGCATGGCGACGACCGCCGCACGGAGATCAGCGGCGAGGCGGGCGACATCCGCGACATGGCTGAGCTGATCACCGAGGCGACGATGGTGGTGACCATCAGCCGCTCCGGGTACGTCAAGCGCACCGCCGCCGACACCTATCGCGCCCAGCGCCGCGGCGGCAAGGGGCTCACCGGCGCACGGACCGACGAGGAGGATCCGATCGAGCACCTCTTCGTCGCCAGCACCCACGACTTCCTCCTCGTGTTCACCACGCTGGGGAAGGTG
>CAWUOA010000759.1:0-1529 GCA_963923225.1 uncultured Planctomycetaceae bacterium | reverse complement strand
GATGCGCGACACCGAGACGGCCCAGATGGGCATCCAGGCCTCGCTCACGGGCCACTTGGTGTTCAGCACGCTCCACACCAACGACGCCCCCAGCGCCATCACCCGCATGATCGACATGGGCGTGCCGGCGTACCTCGTCGCCTCGTCGATCATCGCCGTCCTCGCCCAGCGACTGGTGCGCGTCAATTGCGTGAAGTGCAAGCAGCCCTTCCAGCCGCTCGACACCCAGATCGAGTCGGCCGACATCACCGCCGAGATGCTCAAAGGCGCCACCTTCATGAAGGGCCGCGGCTGTGCCAACTGCCAGAAGAGCGGCCACAAGGGGCGTCTGGGGATCTTCGAGCTGATGGTGATGAGCGGGAAGATCCGCGAGCTCGCCTTCCAGGGCGCCCCCACCCAGGACATCCGCCGCGCCGCCCGGGCCAACGGCATGCGGGTGATGTACGAGGACGGCATCCAGAAGGTCCTCCGCGGCATCACCACCTTCGACGAGGTCTTCCGCGTCGCCAAGAAGGTCGAAGCCTGAGCGGCCGACCGAGGACGCGGTCCCGGGGTGGCCGTCCCCACCCGGCTTTTCCACCCGGAAAAAGTGACGATTGCGAGACTTTCCCGCCGATCGTGCGCATAATGAACGCGTCCGGTCGGCGGGATGTCAGGGGCCCCGCCGGCCGCTCGTCGGACCGATTCCCATGACGGACATCATGGGCCCTTTCGGCCGCTGTCGGGGGGGTTTCCGGGGTTCTGGATCACCGGTCGTGCCGGCGCGGACGTCGTGCGCGCCCGCTTCCCCGGCCCGGGAACTTCGCGCAAGACCTCCGATGGGGCAGAATCGTCGTCGACGGGAAGCCGGCGCGGGGGGGATTCGCTCCCTCCCGGACCGGCGGCCGACAGCCAGGGGAACGCTCCGCATCCCGCCGGGTGCCGGAATCGGCCTCCGTGCGCGGACCCAGAGCCTTCACCAGAGCCCCGCCCACCCATACCAGGTGTCCGAGCCATGAGCACCGCCTCCTCCCCGTTCGCCGCCCACATCGACAAGCTCCTCAAGGTGGCCGCCGACAACGGGGCCACCGAGCTGCGTCTGTCGGGCGGCCGGGAGCCGATGCTCCGCATCAACGACGCCCTCCGCCCCCTGAAGACGGCCGCCGTCACCGCCGACCAGGTGGAGGGGATGGCGGCGGCGATCATCCCCACCGGGAGCGACCCGAAGAAGTTCGTCTTCAAGTCGGCGCTGGGGCGGTACCAGGGGAGCTTCGTCGACGTCCAGGGGACGAAGGTCCTCGTCCTCCAGCCCGCCACGGGCGAGGCGGCGGCGGAGCCCGCGCCCGCGCCCACGCTCGAGCTCGACATCACCGACGAGAAGGCGGAGGCCGAGGCGGCCGTCGCCGCGGCGGCCAAGGCGGACGAGAACACCGCCTACGCCATGCCGAAGGTGGCCGTCGGCAACATCCAGATCGACAAGCTCCTCACCGCCGCGGTGAAGAACGGCGTGAGCGACATCCACATCACCGTCGGCCTGCCGCCGGTGTTCC
>CAWUOA010000758.1:0-1532 GCA_963923225.1 uncultured Planctomycetaceae bacterium | reverse complement strand
GCATCGCCGCGGCCGCCTTCACGCGGGAACGCATCGTCGGAGGCACTCTCCCCGAGGAGCATGCCGATGGCGGTCATCGCCACCGCGCGGGCGAGGAGGATCGCCGTCCAGGCACATCCAGGATCGAGAAGGAGAGGGAGCCAGGCCCAACGCCGGGCCCCGTCGAGCGGGCAGAGCGACAAGGCCAAGAAGCCCGAGACGCCTCCCCAAAAGGGAACGAGCGACGTGCGGCGGCCGCCGAGGAGGCCGGATGCCAGGGCGATCGCGTTGGCGAGCGTGAATAGCAGCGCGACCGTGGCCAGCATGAGCGAGATCACGGTCATGGGCGGGCTTCGCAGTCCGGGGGATCAGGTCACGCGCCGTCGGTCGCCCGGCGTTCCCGGGAGTATAAAAGCCGTCGGGCGATCCCCGGCCGTGGGCCGCGCTCGAGCGGCGCCGCATGCCACCCGGCGAAAAGGGGATCGATCGAGGGAGCGGGCATGAGCAGGGCGGCGAGCCAGAGCGGTCGGACGATCGCCATCGGCGACATCCACGGCCATGCCGCGGCGCTCGCGGGGGTGCTGCGGCTGGTGGAGCCGCGGCCGGCCGACACGGTCGTGTTCCTCGGCGACTACGTGAGCCGGGGGCCCGACAGCCGCGGGGTCGTCCGTGCGGTGATGGATCTGAGGGCGCGGTGCCGGGTGGTGGCGCTCACCGGGAATCACGAGGAGATGCTCCTCGATGCCCGCAACGACCCCGAGGCGCTCGCGATGTACGTGGCCGTGGGGGGCGATGCCGGTCTCGTCATGCCGCGCGGCGGCCGGCACGACCGGAGCCTCTCGCACGAGGAGTGGGAGTTCGTCGAGGCGCTGGCGCCGTGCCACGAGACCGACACCCACTTCTTCGTCCATGCCAATTACGCCCCGAACCGGCACCTCGCCGACCAGGATCGCCAGACCGCCCTCTGGCTCCCCCTCGACCCGCCCCCCGGGCCGCACTTCTCCGGCAAGACCGTCGTCGTCGGCCACACCGTCCGGATCGACGGGACGGTGCTGAACCTCGGCCATCTCGTGTGCATCGACACCGGCTGCGGCTTCGGCGGGCTTCTCACCGCCTTCGACGTCGGCGGCGGAAGCCTCTGGCAGGTCGACGAAGAGGGCCGGCCGGCCTGAGGGCGACGACGTATCCGGTAACCTCGGCGCTCGCCCCGAGCCGCCCTGCCCACTCCCATGCCCCGCCACCTCACGCTCACCGAACTGCTACTCAATCTCCTCCTCGCCGGCGGAGTCGGCTGGTGTCTCGGCGGATGGCGGGGGCTCGTCGCCGGGGCGGGGCTCGTCGGGGTGCTGCTCGCGCGGGCGATCGTCGTCGCGGTGAGCGACGGCGAACCGGAGGAACACGGGCCGGCCGGGAGGATGGAGAGCCAGTCAAGGGCGTGCGGAGTGGGACCCGACGCCGAGCCCGGGGCCCGTCGGGACGACGGGGGCGGCTGAACCGGCGCGGGGGTGGCTATGATCGGTCGGCCGCGGGCCTCGGGGGAGGACGCCGTGCCG
>CAWUOA010000757.1:0-1544 GCA_963923225.1 uncultured Planctomycetaceae bacterium | reverse complement strand
CCGTCGGGATCGACGTCGACGTGCAGCCGCATCGGATGGCAGCAGACGGGGCAGTCCTCGACGTAGTCCTGGTGCGCACCGGCCGAGAGGTCGATCGGCACGACGATCTCCTCGCCGCAGGAGTCGCAGACGTACGTCGCCTCGGCGTCGAGCGAGGCCGCCGGTTCGTCGTCGGGACGGGATTCGCGCCGCCGCTTCCGGGAACGATCACGCATGGCCGCTGCTCCTGGGGATCCTGGGGGGGATTCGTGCGGAATGATACGCGCCGTGCGGCCGGGCGTCGGGACCGGGCCCGCCTCGGCAAGTCCGTCGAGAGCGTAGAGTGGTGCCGCTTCGCCCTCGTTCGTCCGAGCGACGAGGGGCGCGGCACGACCCACACGCCAATCGACAAGGAGTCTCCCATGATCGTCGCTTCGAATCGGGACACCGTCCGGACGCTGGACCGGTCCGTCCGCATCCGGTCGCTCGGGTTACTCGCGGCCTCCTGTGCGGCCCTCGTCATGGCCGGCACGGCGAGCGCCCAGGAGCCCGCCCCGGCGGAGCGGTTCCACTCGGCCGCCGCGCGGGCGCTCGACGCGATGGTCGAGGAGGCGGGAAAGAGGGGCATGAAGGGGGTCGCCGTGGTGGCCTTCGTGCCGGGCGAGAAGACCGGCGAGTGGTCCTCGCGGATGCGCGTCGTCGACGGGCTCGTGCAGGGCAACGCCAACGTCCTGGCGATCGCCTACTGCAAGCTCTCCGAGATGGCCGACACGCTCCGCGACAGCGGCAGCCAGGTCCGTCCGCCGCTCCATGGCGAGCTCGGCTACCGTGGCGGGGCGATCCGCAAGACCGCCGACGGCTGGCTGCTCGCGGCCTTCAGCGGCGGCAAGGACACCGACGATCTCGACGTGGCGAACGTCGGCCTCGACCTCCTCCAGAAGCGCCCCGACGCCGCCGCTCCGGGCCGCTGACGCTCCGTCACGCCTTCTCCCGATCCGGCTCGGCCGGCCGCTCCTCCGTCTCCGACCGAACCCGCTCGACGTCCGACAGCGCCTTCTTCACGGCCGACTCGAGCCGCTCCCAGGCAGCCGAGGCGTCGTCGCGCAGGGCGTCCCAGGCGTCGTGGGTGGCCCGGCCCAGCGCGCCGAGGGATTCCCGGGCGGCATGGGCCTCGGCGTCGAGGGCGACGACGGTGTCGTGCCACTCGTCCCGCAGCTTCTCCGGAAGCGCTGCCACCCGCTCGCGCAGGCCGGAGAGCTGCATCTCGAGCGTCTCCAGCCGCGACGCGAGCGCGTCGTGGATCGAGCGCCGTGCCGCGACGGACTCGTCTTGTTCCGACGCCGGCGGCTCGGCCGCGGGCTCGGCGGCCGGCTCGACCACCGGCTTGTTGGCGGTGTGTTTTTCCGGCGAGGAACCACAGCCGGCGGCGAGGGCGACCAGGAGGGGAACGACGACGGAGGCCGATCGACGGCAAACCATGATGGATACTCCGGACAGGGTGGAGGTGCTGGGCGAGGGCCTCCCTGCCGGAATCGTCACCGCGGCGGACCGTCGGGCCGGAACGG
>CAWUOA010000756.1:0-1545 GCA_963923225.1 uncultured Planctomycetaceae bacterium | reverse complement strand
CCCGATTCGCTCGCCACCACGCGGGCCAGGGCCGCCAGATGGAGCCAGCGGAAGGCGGGCCGTGATCGGGAGAACTCGGTGACCGCCGTGGCCCAGTACTTCTCCGCGTGCAGCGCCCCGTCGGCCCGCACGCTGTGGCGCAGGAGCGTGGCGACGAGCGGCCGCGGATCGGCCGAGCCGGTGCCGTAACAGGTGGCGATCGCGCAAGCCCGCGCCTGATCCTGCGCGCGGATCGCCGCGTCGAGATCGGTCAGGAGCCGATCGGGGGAGAGGGCACGAAGCGCCTCGTGGTCGATGGCGGCGTCGCAGCGCTCGGCGGGGAAGCGGGCGCCGAAGCCGGCGCCATGGCTCGCCGCCACGATCAGGCTCGCCATCGCCGTCCGCGGGCTGCAGGCGGCCGCGATCCCGCGCCAGGCGTTGGCGGCATCGGAGGCGTGGACCCCCATCGAGTCGCCATGGACGCAGCCGGCCGGCTTCTCCGGCGTGGCGTTGCGCTCTTCGCGGCCCGGATCGAAGAGGACGAGCTTCGTGGCGGCGAGCGCCAGCCCCTCGCCGATCGACTCCGCCGAGAAGCCCTCGGCGAGCGCCCCGGCCGTCGCCGCCGCCGCCTCGGCTCGCGTGCCCCTGAACACGAGCGTGCCGAAGGACTCGATCCAGGCGTCGTCGGCGCGGCGATCGCCGAGCGGGCGCGAGTCGAGGCGGTGCTCGTCGACGAGCCGGGGAAGGAGGTCGCGGATCGCCGAGACGCCGTAGCCGGCCGCGGCCCGCCGCTGCTCGACGTCGACGCAGTAGCGCACCGACTGGCGCAGGAGCGTATGGGCGTGCTCCGGTCCGGTGAGCGCGAGGGTGTCCCACGCGCGCCAGGCGAGGACGACGCGGTGCACGTCCTCCTCGTCGTCGACGAGCGTCTGCAGCGCCTCGAAGGCCTGCGTGCGATCGGCCTCCACGATCCCCGCGAAGAGCCCCTCGGCCCGCGGCATGTCGGCGGCCAGCTCGGCGGCATGGAGCGCGGCGGCGTCGCCGGCGGCGATCGCCTCGACCGGGTGGAGGGCGTCATGGCCGGCCGCGCCCGCGGCCTGGATCCGCGAGGCGTTGCGGTGGAGCACCTTGAGCACCGGCAGCGCCGCCTCGGCCTCCGGCAGCGCCCCGGCCATGGCGCCGGCGGGGCGGAGGGCCATGAAGGTGTGGTAGCCGATGTAATCCTGCCCGCCAAAGCTCCGCGCGTTGGCAAGCGCCCCCGCGGCGAGCAGATCGGCAAGCGACGTGCCGGCCTTCATCTCGCCGACGAGTTTCGGCAGGAGGGCGTCGGGGGCGGTCTCCTGCATCAGCGCCGCGAGACGCTCGTGCCGGCCGAAGGAGAGCCGCGCGGCGGGGGCGTCGTCGGCGAACGCCCGGACGCCGGCCACCTCCGCGGCGAGTGCCGGGCCGATGCCCGCGGCGAGCATCGCGTCGCCGACGCGGGCCAGGAAGGCACGACGGGTCGTGGACATGGAAAGAGTCCCCTCGGGAAAAAAAAGCCCGTCCCCGAGGAGGCAGGCTACCAAC
>CAWUOA010000755.1:0-1561 GCA_963923225.1 uncultured Planctomycetaceae bacterium | reverse complement strand
CGCGGCGTTGTCGGCGTCGGCGGGCGCCGGGGGGAGCGCCGCCTGCATCATCGCCGCCGCCTCGACGCGCATCGCGCGGGCCTCGGCAGCGACGGCGTTGTCGAGGATCAGGAGCGTGCCGAAGGCGGTGGCCTTGGCGATGATCGCGAGGGCGAAAAGCCCGATCACCGGCCACCGTGCGGCGACCGCGACGCTCGAGAAGGGGAGCTTCGCGAGCCCGCCGCGGGCGATGCACAGGCCCCCTACGAGCGCCGAGAGGAAGACGGTGAGGACCGGCCCGAACCAATTGGGCCGCATGCGGGCCCCGAAGGCGAGGAACCCCGAGCCCACGAGCCAGGGGAGGAGCGTGACCAGCGGCAGCACGACGCCGGCGGCGAGGAGCAGATTCCGCCACAGCGGCCGCTCGACCCGCACCGCGGCGGCGACGCACGCCGCGGACCAGAGGAGGCTCGTGACCGTGACCAGGAGGAAAAAGGCGAAATGACCCATCGGTCGAACGGTTCCCGGAAAAAGGAGAGATCGGCGGCGTCGGGCGGGCTGTCGGCTGCCGGAGGGAGGGGCTATTCTTCCATTCTGGACGGCGCCCGAGGCGGCGTCACGTTTTTTTCATGCCCCGGACGAGATTCCCCATGGCCGACGACCAGAAGCCCGCCGATTCCCCCAAGCCGAGCGCCGTGGAGGGCTTCAAGACCGCGAGCAACTATCTCCGCGGCGACATCGCCAAGGAGCTCGTCGACGGCGCCCCCGGCTTCGGGAAGGGGAGCATCCAGCTCCTCAAGAACCACGGCACCTACCAGCAGGACGACCGCGAGCAGCGGAAGAGCCGCGAGGGGGCCAAGAGCGTCCGCGAGATCAGCTTCATGGTCCGGACCTGCGTGCCGGGGGGGAAGCTCACCGCCGCACAGCTCCTCTCCGCCCTCGACATGGGGGACGAGCTGGGCAACGGCACGATCCGGCTCACCACCCGCCAGACGATCCAGCACCACGGGGTGGTGAAGGGGGATCTGAAGGCCTTCATGCAGAAGGTGCATGCCAATCAGATGTCGACGCTCGCCGCCTGCGGCGACGTCGAGCGGAACATCATGTGCTGCCCGGCGCCGATCCGCGGCGATTCCGTCCGCGAGCAGATGCAGGCGAAGCTCGACGAGCTGGCGGCGCACCTCGCCCCGCGGACGCGCGCCTACTACGAGATCTGGCTCACCGACCCCGAGACCGGCGAGAAGGAGCGCGTGGCCGGGGGCCCCGAGACGATCGAGCCGATCTACGGACCGACCTACCTGCCGCGGAAGTTCAAGACCGCCTTCGCGCTGCCGGAGGACAACTGCGTCGACGTCTACACCCACGATCTCGGCTTCCTCACCGTGCACGAGAACGGGAAGATCCTCGGCTACAACGTCCTCGCCGGCGGCGGCATGGGGGTCACGCCGAGCGCGGCGAAGACCTTCCCGGCGCTCGCCAAGCGGCTCGGCTTCGTGCCGCCGGAGGACGTCCTCGCCATCGCCGAGGCGATCGTGAAGGTGCAGCGCGACTTCGGCAACCGCTCCGACCGCAAGACCGCGCG
>CAWUOA010000754.1:0-1564 GCA_963923225.1 uncultured Planctomycetaceae bacterium | reverse complement strand
AGGTCGCCCCGGTCGTTGAAGGCCAGGGCGATCGGGAAGCGGATGCCGGTGCAGACCGCCTCGCGCCGCATGAGATCGGGGGAGATCCGCTGGATCGTGCCCCGTTCGTCGTGGACGTCGTAGTGGGCCTTCCCCTCGGCGTCGAGGAGGTAGGCGTTGGAGAAGTCGGTGACGTCGAGGGCGAAGTAGAGGCTGCCGTCGGGGCCAAGTGTCAGGCCCGTCGCGTCGACGTTCTGCGTGATCTCCTTCCAGCCGGTGGCCACGACGCGTTCCTCGTCGGCGGCATCGTCGCCGTCGCGGTCGAGAAACAGCGACACCTTCCCCTTCGACGCGACGAACATCCCCTCGCCATGTTCGTAGCCGGGGGGCGTGAGGAGGAGGCCGATCGGCCCGCGGAGGGCGCCTTCGTTGCGGTACCATCGCGTGGCGGCGTCCTCGAGGCCGTCGCCGTCGGTGTCGCGGAGAAGGTGGATGTCGCCGCCGTAGCCGAGGGTGACGAGCGAGCCGTCGGCCCGGAAGCGGACGTTGTTGACGTTGGCGAGGCTCACCGGAATCTCGCGGACCTCGAAGCCGGGGACGAGCATCTGGATCGCCGGCGGATTCTCCGCGAGCACGAGCGGCACGCCGCCGCCGGGAGTCGCGGGGAGCGTGCCGGGGAGGGCCTTGGCGATGCTTTCGTGCTCGGCGACGAGCCGGTCGCGCACGCCTCTCGCCTCGGCCGCGTCGAGTGCCCTGTCGAAGAGGAGGACCTCGGCGATGTCGCCGCGGAGGCTGCCGCGGACCTGCTGGGCGCCGGGGCCGTTGGTGTAGAAGCGGGCGCCGAGGGTCAGTTCGTCGAGGGCGAGCGGGCCCTTGTCGAGCGGCCGCGAGCCTTCCGGGTTGCCGTCCACGAGGAATCGGACCTCGCCGGTCACGCCATCGACGACCGCTTCGAGGACGTGGAGCGTGCCGAAGGGGGCCGTCGCGCCGTAGAGATCGCGGGCGCCGCCGAACCCCTTCCCCTCGACGTTGACATGGTCGAAGGCCCGTGTCGGCCCGGGGCCGAGGTCGAGCGTGAAGCCCGATTCGTAGTCACGTCGGCCGGGAGCGTTGGCGGCGAAGAAGCCGCGGAAGTCGCCCGGATTGGCGTGCGGCGCGGCGACGACGAACAGCGTGAAGGAATCGCCCGCGAGCCCCGTACCGACGACGCGGAGGTGGTCGTCGACGCCGTCGAAGCGGAGCACGCGCCCCTCGCCGACGTTCACCGCGACCGGCCGGGCTCCCTCCTCGGGCTGCGCGAAGCGACGGCCGGGGTCGGCCCGGTCGACGAGCGAATCGACCGGCCCCACGGGAACGTCGGCGGCATCGAGGTGGACGATCAGCCCGGAGGGAAGGGCGTCGTCGCTGCGTGCGGCCTGAGGGGCGAGGCACACGATCGCGACGACGAGGGACGCGAAGAGACGCGTGCGGAGGCGGATGGGAGCGGACATGGCGGTAGGTCCCCTTGGCTGCCCCGAGGCTCGCTCGGTGCGCCCTCTACACTATTGTGTCGCTCCCTCCTCCACCAACCGCGCTCTCCACGCCC
>CAWUOA010000753.1:0-1569 GCA_963923225.1 uncultured Planctomycetaceae bacterium | reverse complement strand
CCGCAGTTGAGCGTGTGGTACCAGACGTTGAGCTCCCACACCGCCGGGGTGTCGACGGCGGAGAGGAAGTCGCACGTGCCGGTGGCGGCGGTGACGACGTATTCGTTGGCGCCGATGCCGTCGAAGCGCGGCATGGAATAGTCGGGGAGCCGGTCGGCCGCCTTCCCCTGCCAGGGCTCGGCGGGATTCCTCCCCCGAAAGGCACGCTGGTTCCCCGGCAGGATGTCGGGCAGTTCGAGACCCCAGCCGGAATGGCTGTAGCCGACGACGCCCCCCTGGGCCTGGCCCCAGGCGAGGACCGGCTGCGTCCAGCTCGGCCACTCCTCGATCGTCGTCGTGCCGGGGTAGTCGTCCTCGGAGAGCCTGAGCAGACAGAGATGGCCGGCGTGCGACGACGGGAAGCCGCTCACCTCGACGTCGTAGCGCATCAGCGTGCCGGGGGTCGACAGCGCCGAGGTCTTCCCCTCGAAGTACTGTTTCTGGACGTACCAGCACGGCCCCCAGGCGAGCACGCAGCCGACGTCGAGATTCTCGCCGAGGATGTGCCGCATCATGTCGGCGGGGCCGACGCCGGCGGTGGGATTCTCGTAGTGGGCGCAGCCGGCGGCGTGGACGTGGTGGTCGCCCGAGTACCACCCCAGAGCGGCCGGGCGGATCCAGCGCTTCAGGCGGAACTCCTCCCGTGCCGTGGCGGCGCCGGAGGGGACGCTGATCGCCCGCGACTGCACCTCGTACTCGGGCCCCCGCGACACCTCGACGGTGTATTCCCCCGGCGCCAGCTGCACCGTCTCCCCGTCGGCCCGGTAGATCTGCGGATGGAAGAAGAAGTCGGGCGCCAGGCGCCGCGCCGGATTGGGGCAGACGCGGCCGAAGCGGTCGCGGAAGACGAAGGCCGCGGTCGTGGGACTGCCGTCGTGGTCGCGGACGGAAAGCGCGACGGCCACCGCGGGGGCGCACTGAAAAAGGATCGGCACGCTCGCGCGGAAGCCGAGGTCCTGCGTTCCCTGGCCGACGTTGAAGCCGAGCTTCGCCTCGCGCTTGCCGGCGTCGCGCGCGAAGAGCTGCACGACCCGGTACTCGACCCCGAGTCCCGACAGCGCCGGCTTCATCGGCTGCGACCCCATCACGGCGCAGTCGAGCCAGCGGTCGGCGGCGTCGGCCGGCGTGATCACGATCTTCGGGTCGGGCACGCCGGTCCCGGGCTTGACCATCGGGAGGAGGTTCGGCCCCTCGGCCTTGAGCTCCGCCGTGATCCCCGCCTGGTTCGAGACCTTCACCAGGAACGTCCGCCAGCCCTGCTCGACGAGCTCCTTCGCCGCCGGCCCCTCCACCACCGACACCCGGCTCTCGGCGTTGATCGTCACGCCGGCCAGGCAGAGCGGATCGAGCACCGCCTCGATCCTCCGCAACGCTCCCGCGGCGTCGCCGTCACGGCCGGCCTCGGCGAGCGCCGCGCGCTGGTCCGCGGAAAGCGGCGCCCCGACGACGTCGAGCGCCTCGACCAACCGGCCCGTCGCCGAAAGCAACGGCTGGAGCTCGACCGGATCGACCGGAAGGAACTCCCCGGCG
>CAWUOA010000752.1:0-1574 GCA_963923225.1 uncultured Planctomycetaceae bacterium | reverse complement strand
GGCCTGTGGAACAACTCCGCCGGCGCTCCGGGGAAGGATCCGCTCGTGAAGGCCGACAAGCCGCTCGGCGAATGGAACCGCTTCCGGATCACGATGCGCGGCGACAAGGTGACGGTGTGGCTCAACGACCAGAAGGTGGTCGACGACGCCCGGATGGAAAACTACTACGACCGCGCGCAGCCGGTGCCGGAGAAGGGCCCGATCCAGCTCCAGACCCACGGCGGCGAGATCCGCTGGCGCAACGTCTTCATCCGCGAGCTGTCCCCCGCCGCGAAATGAGCTCCCGCGTCCTCGTCGTCGCGCTCTCCCTGCTCCTCGCGGCCCCGGCCGCGGCGGAGGAGGGCCCGCGCGTCGTGGCGACGGCCGAAAGGCCGGTGGTGCCGCTGCTCGTGGGGGAGCCACGGGCTCCTCTCTGCCGGCTCGTCATCCGGGTCGAGGGGGAGGGGGAGCCGCCGCGGCTGGAGTCGGTTTCCCTCGGCGGTGATCTGCCGCCCGCCGTGCACGACTTTCGCCTCATGCGGGGCGAAATCGTTCCCGGTTCTCCCGCGGAATCGATCGCGGCGCCGACGATCGAGTCCGGTGTGCTCCACGTCGAAGGGGGCGCGGCGCTCGAGACCGGTGCCAACGTCTTCTGGATCGTGGGGGCGATCGGCGATGACGTCGATCTCCTCGACCGGGTCGCCCTGTCGATCGCGGAGATCGGCACGTCGGCCGGGCCGGTCGACGTCGCTGACCCCTCCCCCGGCGTCCGGCAGCGGATCGGCGTGGCGCTGCGTCGCCACGGTCAGGACGGCGTCCACACCTCGCGGATACCGGTCCTCGCCGCCACCCCGAAGGGGACTTTGCTCGCCGCCTACGACCTCCGCCACCGCGGCACGAAGGATCTCCAGGAGGACATCGACGTCGGCTTGAGCCGCTCGACCGACGGCGGCCGCACCTGGGAGCCGGTGCGGACGATCATGGACATGGGGGAGGCGGAGGGGCTGCCGCAGGAGCAGAACGGCTGCGGCGACCCCGGAATCCTCGTCGACGACGTCACCGGCAGGATCTACTGCTTCGCTCTCTGGGTCCACGGCAAGCCGGGAAAGCACCAGTGGCACGACGACGGCTCCGAGCCAGGCTTCGAGATCGGCAGGACCGCGCAGTTCATGGTGGTCCATTCCGACGACGACGGCGTCACCTGGTCGGAGCCCGAGAACCTCACCCGGAGCCTGAAAGAGGAGTCGTGGTGGCTCCTCGCCCCCGCCCCGCAGGCGGGCTTCACGCGGGCCGACGGCACGCTCGTGATGCCGGTCCAGGGCCGGTTCGGAAACGGCCCCCTCGATTCCTTCGCCACGATCATGACGAGCGTCGATCGGGGGGCCACCTGGTCGCTCGGCTCGTTCGGCTACCGCGGCGGCAACGAGTGCCAGGCGGCGGAGCTCGCCGACGGCCGGATCATGCTCAACGTCCGCAGTGACAAGCAGCGCTACCGCGGGGTCTCGGTGACCGCCGATCTGGGCAGGACCTGGGCCCCCCATCCCACGAGCGACGGCGTCCTCGAGGAGCCCAATTGCAACGGCAGCCTCCTGGCC
>CAWUOA010000751.1:0-1578 GCA_963923225.1 uncultured Planctomycetaceae bacterium | reverse complement strand
CTCGGCCTCCGGGCCCGAGAAACTCGGGCCAGTCGGCGGCGAGCGCGGCCGACGCGGCGAGCACGCAGCCGAGCACGAGGAGGGCCGACAGCGGACTGGTCGCGGATCCGATCCGCATCGGGAGTTCAGTGGGCCTGCGCATCACCCTCTCCCGTCGCCGTCGTGCCCACCGGACTGCCGGAGCGATCGCAGATTCGCAGCGCGAAACTCCACTCCCCGGCCCAATTCTCCGCCTGGTCGTTCTGGCAGCACTTCACGAGCACCGTATTGATGCCGGCTCGAAACTCGGCGTGCGCCACGTATTGATCGAACGCCTGGCCGGCATGATAGAGCTCGCGGGACATCACCTTCGTGCCATTGACCCACACGACCACCGCGCACGGGCTTCTCATCCGCACCTCGAACTCGCCAGCCTGCGGGATTTCCACCTCCGCCACCGCGTAGGCGTGGACATCCCTCCGCCTGGCCACGGCGGTATTGAGATCGATGAAGCCGAGTGTGTCGACCGACGTCGCATCCTTCCAGCCGGTCGTGTCGGGCGGAGAGCCGCCCAGTTCCGGAGGATCGGTCCGGGCGAACCCGGCGCCGCCGGTGTTGTCGAACGCGTCGCTCACCTTCCAATGGCGCACGAATCCGAGCACGGCCCCGACGTCGACCGGCGTCCCGTGCTCACCGAGCCAGGCGGCGATCCGCTCGACCTGGTCGAGATCGTGGGCGAAGGCGATCGCGCGTTCATACAGCCGCTTCCGGGAAGCGTCGTCGTTGCCTTCAGCCGACACGAGGATTTTCTCGACCGCTGCCCGTCTCAGATCGGGCGAGGGATCGTCGACGAGCGTTTCCAGGACGGCATCCGCCCGACGCGCGTCACGGGCCATGAGCCACGAGAACGCGAGGGTGCGGGCCCGAGCCGACTGGGTCACGTCGCGAACGACGATCTCGAGTGCGGCGGCTTTCAACTCCGGGCCGAGTCGGTCGGCGGCGCGGTCGAGCGCGCTTCGCAGCCAGTTGGCCCCGGCCGGGGTCGCCGACCCGAATTGCGAGAGGCAGGGGACGATCGCCCCGGCCGGCGCCGTGGCGAGTTCGTCGGCCTGGCCCGCATGAATGGCCTGGTCATCCCCGGGCATGGCTGCGGCGAGTCGGGCTGCGATCGCAACGTTCTGCACGACACGCGGCGAAGAGTCGGGCCATGAACGAATCGTTACCGCCGCGCAGAGCGCGATCGTGGCCGCGGCCGCGGCCACGGTCGCACCGATGCGCAACGTCGCCCGAGTCATGTGTGCCATGAACCCCACGGAGGGCGAACCACAGACTTACTCGGCAGCCAACCGCCTGCGATAGCTCTTCCAGGTAACCATCGACTCGCGGAGGTGGACCTCCGGGTCACCCTTCAAGCCGAAACACAGCAACCCGACCGGGCCGGTGAAGCCGACGGCCTCGAGTTTCTCGAGGACGGCATACACGTCGAAGTCGCCCTGGCCGAGCGGTCGTATCATCCGGGCAAAATCGGCCGGCTGCCCCTTTTCCTTCCGGTCCGTGCCGCTGATCGTGACGACGAACAGATGGGGAGCCACCTCGTCG
>CAWUOA010000750.1:0-1581 GCA_963923225.1 uncultured Planctomycetaceae bacterium | reverse complement strand
GTTGCTGCCGGCGCGTCATCCCCTCGCTCTCGGCGTGGGAACAGTCGAAGGGGAACTTCGGCGGCACCGGCTTGCCGGTGCGCTCGTGCGTCACTTCGCCCGCGTCACGGTCGACGACGATCTCCCACAGCGGCTTGGCCCCCTCGACGGCGGTGCCGCCGATGGTGCGGTCGCCGCTCTCGGGATCGCGGTCGAGCCCGGTGCGGGCGAAGAAGGCGGCGGTCTGGTAGTACTGGTCCTGCGTCCAGCGCTCGAACGGATGGTCGTGGCACTTGTTGCAGTTGAAGCGCACGCCCAGGAAGAGGTGGGTCGTGTTCTCCATCGTCGCCAGCGGGTCGCGCAGCGTCTTGAAGTAGGCTGCGGCCGGGTGTTCGCGGTTGGAGCCGGTGGCGGTGAGAATCTCCCGCGCGAAGCGGTCGTAGGGGGTGTTGGCGGCGATCTGGCCGCGGATCCAGTCGCGGAGGCCCTTGGAGCCCTCCGCCCCGAGGAACTTCGGATTCACCTGGAGCAGGTCGGACCACTTGTTCGTCCAGTGCTCGGTGAAGGCGTCGCTGGCCACCAGGCGCGCCACCACCTCGGCCCGCTTGATGCGCGTGTCGCGGCCGTCGGCGAGGAAGGCCCGCACCGCCGCCGCCGTCGGTGGCAGCCCGGTGAGGTCGAGCGTGACGCGCCGGAGGAACTCGTCGTCCGAGCAGAGCTTCGAGGGCTCGGTCTTCATCTCGCGCCACTTCCGCGCCACGAGGGTGTCGATCGGCCCCCAGGCTTCCGGCTCCTGCCAGGCGAAACCGGTGCGGTCGCCCATCACGGTGAGCGTCACGGCCGCGTAGGCCCCCTCGTAACGGACGAGGATCGGGGCCTCGCCGCGGCGGACCGCGGTGACGAGCCCCTGCCGGTCGGCCACTGCCACCTCGCCGTTGCCACTCTCGAGGAAGGCGTCCCGCGTGACGTCGCGGCTGCGGCCGTCGGCGTACGTGGCGACGACGCGGAACTGCTGCCGACGGCCCGGCATGTCGACGGTGGCCGCCGACGGGAAGACGGCGATGCCGGTGACCCGCGGCGTGGCCTCGTCGAGCTTCGCCCCCTGCTCGATCCAGCGGCGGACGATCTGATAGGCCGGGTCGGCGGGGCGGGCGAGCATGCCGCCGGCGTGCGGCACCGTCGCCGAACATTTCAGGAGCATGAGGCTGTCGTCGGGGCTCGCCAGGTCGACGCGGCGGGCGCCATGGTCGTCGGTGAGGGCGCGGACGTCGTACACCGGGTCGTAGCCGCGCAGGGAAAGCTTGAAGCCCGCCTTCCCCTTCGCCGCCCCGTGGCAGGTGCCCTGGTTGCAGCCCATCTTGGCGAGGATCGGGTTCACGTCGCGGATGAAGTCGACGGCGGGGACGGCCGCCATCCCGGCGACGGTCACCGGGAGCGGCGCCGTCACGACGACGCCCGCGGCGGGGTCCTGGTGGACGACGCTGAAGACGATCTGCCCGTCGGCGCGCGGACGAATCAACCCGCCCCGCTCCACCGAGACCGGGAGGTTCGCCTGCGACTCGACCGTGGAGCGGACGTCCACCGAGCGCGTCAGGTCGACGG
>CAWUOA010000749.1:0-1584 GCA_963923225.1 uncultured Planctomycetaceae bacterium | reverse complement strand
AGGTATTCCCCCTCGAGGCAGCTGGCGCTGACCGGGTGATCCGGGGCGGCGCCGCGGATCTCGAGCATGGCGATCTGCCGGCCGGCACGCTGGGAGACGCCGGCGAGCACTTCGAGGAACTCGTCGCGCGTCACGCTCCCCGAGCAGGAGCAGGTGACGAGGATCCCCCCCGGCTCGAGGAGATCGAGGGCCACGCGGTTGATGCGGTGGTAGGCACGGAGGGCCTCCTCCACCGAGCCGCGGCTGCGGGCGAACTTCGGCGGGTCGAGGATCACCATCCCGAACTTCTCGCCGGCGGCGGCGAGGCTGTCGAGCCGCTCGAAGGCGTCGGCCGCCTCCACGGTGATGTTCGACGCGCGGTTGAACTCCGCGTTGGCCCGGGCCAGCGCCGCGGCCTTGGCACTGGAATCGACCGCCAGCACGCTCTTGGCGCCGCCCGAGAGCGCACAGGTCACGGCGAAGCCGCCGGAATAGCAGAACATGTCGAGGACGCGCCGGTCCTTCGCCAGGGCGGCGGCGGCGCGGCGGTTGTCGCGCTGGTCGAGATAGAAGCCGGTCTTCTGCCCCTCGGCGAGGTCGACGCCCCAGGTCAGGCCCCCTTCGCGGACGAACACCGGCCCCTCGGGAGCCGTGCCGCGGACGAGCCTGTCGGCCAGTGCGAGCCCCTCCTGCTTGGCCAGGCCCCGGTCGGCGCCGCGGAGGAGGATCCCCTTCGGCGCGACGGCCGCCTCGAGGGCGTCGCAGAGCACGTCGAGCCGGCTGGCCATCGCCAGGGCGGTCACCTGCACGGCGAGCCACTCGCCGTAGCGGTCGACGATCAGGCCGGAGAGGTCGTCCCCCTCGCTGTTGACGAGTCTCGCGGCCCCCGCCCGGTCGTCGAGGCCGAGGGTCCGCCGCAGCGCGCAGGCGGCCTCGATCCGACTCGTCCAGAAGGAGGCGTCGAGCGCCACGTGTGCGTCGAAGGCGTAGAGGCGGACGCGGAGCCGGCTGGCGGGGTTCCACAGGCCGCGCGCGATGAACTTCCCGTCGTGCGTGGCCAGGTCGACGACGTCGCCCGCGGCAGGATGGCCGTCGACGGAATCGATCGCCGAGTCGAGGACCCAGGGATGGCGGCCGAAGAACGGCCGGGCCCGCTTGGCCTTCACCCGGACGGTGGCCGTGGGCAGGCCGGGGTCGCCCGACGGACGCTGGGCGGGCTCGACGGCCGTGAACGCGTCGGGCCTCTCGGCGGCGTGGCGGCGGGCGTCCTGCCCCGGGGTCGCCCCCGGCTTCCGGCCGGGGCGGCGCCTGCGGTCAGGCATGGACGACCTGCTTCGCCGGCCCGGGGAGGACGTGCGGCGCGGGGAGCTCGTCGCTGCCCGGATCCTCCTTGACGGTGGTCCGGCCGTTGCGGCGGGCCTTGGCCCGCTCGATCCGCAGCACGCTCCAGCTGAACACCGCCCCCAGCGGGCCGGAGAGCAGGGCCGGCATGAAGACGAGGTTGCCGATCAGGGCCACGGTGAGCATCGAGAGCATCATGTAGCCGAAGCGCTGCGTGGGGCCGAACGGCGACAGCGAGAACACCGACAGGCCGATGCCGATCAC
>CAWUOA010000748.1:0-1586 GCA_963923225.1 uncultured Planctomycetaceae bacterium | reverse complement strand
TCCGCGGCTCGTCGGCGATGAGGGAGGCGGTGCCGCCGCCGCAGTGGGCGTCGAAATCGAGGATCAGCACCGACGGCACGCCGCGGCGGATGGCGTCCTTGGCGGCGATCGCCAGACCGTTGAACGTGCAGAACCCGCAGCCTCGCCCCTGTCGGGCATGGTGCAACCCGCTCGAGAGCGTGCCGGAGACGTCGTCCTCGCGGGCTGCGGCCACGACGCCGCCGTTCGATGCCGACACCGACGGATACAGCCCGGGGCCCCACGAGAATCCCTGGGACGTGGCGAGCGCCGCAGGCTCGCCCGAGATGATCGCATCGACGTACCGGGCGGAGTGGACGTCGAGCAGCGCCTCCCGCGAAAGCGGCGGCGGCGAGACGAGTCGGAGCCCGGCGAGCGGCCGTCGAGCGAGGGATTCCGCGACCCACCCGGCCTTGCGAGTGGTGTCGAATCCATGCTCGGCGACGACGTATTCAGGACCGTAGAAGAGCTTCATGGAGATGTTGTACGCAGCACCTCCGCCGACGAGCCGGTCTATGACAGAGTTGCGCGACGATGACACGCCTCGGCGCTCGACGGCCAAGGTGTGTCGACGTATGGTTCATCCGGCATTCGGCTCGATTGGTCGGCCCACGCGGTCGGCCTCCCAACCTGGCCGCGAGGTCTCTGCCTCGTCGTCAAGGTGGTTCCGGCGTCCAGCGATGGGCTCCGAGGATGCGCCTCCGGAGACGTCTCCGCAGGAAAAACCGACCGTCGGAGGATCAGGCCATGGCGATCGACCGGGTGTACATCAAGTGCGGGGGCAACCTCCTCGAAACCTTCCGGGCCTTTCGGGCCTGGGCGGAGAAGGTCGCCGCGGAGCGCGGCGAAACCCTCGATCCGGGTTGGTATCGCGACGGCCCGGAGGACATGCCGGAGCTCTACGACAGCGTGCCCGAGGCGGAGGCAGGAGGAATCGGCGGGGATGCCGACCGAGAAGGCGACAGCTGACGAAGTGTGAATCGTGGGACACCTGAACCGAACACCGAAGGAGGAGACGATGGCCGAGCTCGAACGCTACGATTTCGAAGAGACTTACAAGCAGATCCGTCGCCGGTTCGAGGCCATGGAGGTGCCGCCATGCAGCCGATGTGGGGCCAGGGATACGGCGTCGGTGCAGGTCGGCGTGATCGGCCTCACGATCCGCCTGGCCGCGACCTGCCGGAAGTTCAAGCTCATCCCCAACGGCCCCAAGCCGGGAGAATGGTTCTGCCACGCGTGCGGGAAGTTCTTCGACGTGCCGGTGCGAGGCCCGGACGAATCCTCGCCCGGGGATGGCCGCCCCTCGGACGGCGCTCCCGGGGAAAGCCGGCCGGCACGGGACGGACTCGGTTGCGAGGGTTCGCATCGGATCGTGACGTCGGGGTAGGTTGTGGAACCGAGGTGGGCCTGCGCGGATCGAGTCGGTCGCCGGTCTCCTGCTCTGCAAGCATCACGGGCAAGGGCGCCGTGTCGGGCGGTGGCGGCCGCGGCCCGTTGAGGATCGGCGGAGGGGCGTGTCGCTCG
Source organism: uncultured Planctomycetaceae bacterium (assembly GCA_963923225.1). Classification (GTDB taxonomy): domain Bacteria; phylum Planctomycetota; class Planctomycetia; order Pirellulales; family UBA1268; genus QWOP01. The sequence continues at coordinate 44 of CAWUOA010000748.1, read as the reverse complement.
GCATGCCCGAGCGAGCGTGCGGGATTCGAACGGCCTTTGCAGGG
>CAWUOA010000747.1:0-1586 GCA_963923225.1 uncultured Planctomycetaceae bacterium | reverse complement strand
GGATGTCGCGTGTGATCGTCTTCACCCGCACCAAGCGCGGCGCCAACAAGCTCGCTCAGGATCTCGAGAAGGCCGGCGTGCGGGCCGCGGCGATCCACGGCAACAAGAGCCAGAACCAGCGTGAGAAGGCCTTGGCGGACTTCAAGGGGAAGCGGCCCCCGGTGCTCATCGCCACCGACATCGCGGCCCGGGGCATCGACGTCGACGAGGTGACGCACGTCGTCAACTACGAACTGCCGCACGAGCCGGAGACCTACGTCCACCGCATCGGCCGAACCGGCCGGGCGGGGCTGACCGGCGAGGCGGTGGCCTTCTGCGATCGCGAGGAGCGCGAACGTCTCGACGCGATCGAGAAGCTCCTCCGCCGCACGATTCCCGTGCGGAGCGACCTTCCCGCCGATCTGCCGAAGGTCGATCCGTCGGCCCAGGGGGGTGGGGCCGGTGGATCGCGTACCCAGGGGGCCGGCCGGTCCGGCAGCGGCCGCGGCGCCGGTCGGCAGGGACAGCGGCAGGGCGGCGCGGGCCGCGGCGGACGGGCCCGGTCGGGCGGTGGCGGCGGCTCCGGCCGCTCGGGGCAGCGCCGCTCGGCGGCCGCCGGACACGATCTCGCCGCCGCTCCCGCCCCCGCCTTCCGCGAGGTCACCGGCGCCGCGGGCCCGTCGACCCCCAAGCCCCCGACCGCAGGCGGCCCGTCGAAGGTCAACAGGCGCTATCGCCGGGCGCTGTAGAGAATCGGTATCCTTACCCTCGGGTGAACGAGGTCGGGGATCACGGAGGGAAGGCGATGTCACGGTCGTTTTCTTGCCACGTCTCGAGAGTGCGGTTCGTCGCCGCGCTGATCGGCTCGGCGGTGCTCGGATCGACGGGTGGGGCGCCTGCCGCGGCCTCGCCCCTGAAGTTCGCCTTCGCCCCCACCGGGGCGCTCGTCGGACTGCAGACCTCGAACCCCACCCTCTACGCGAACGTCACCAGCGGCTTCGCCGCCGCCGGGGCGGTCTGGTCGAGCAAGTTCCAGGACGACATCACCGTCAACGTCACCATCGACTTCCCCGCGCTGGGGGCCAACATCCTCGGCGATTCCAGCAGCCAGGATTACGCCATCCCCTACGCCGACGTGCGGGCGGCGCTCGTCGCCGACCGGACGAGCAACGACGACGCGGCCGCCGTGGCGCACCTTCCTTCGGGAAACGCGCTGTCGTTCCTGACCAACGTCGAGGCGACCGGCGCCACCGAGACGGATGCCAACGGCACGACCAACAACACCGTCCTCGTGGTCCCGCGGGCCAACGCCAAAGCGCTGGGGTTCGCCGAGGCCGGAGAACTCGCCCCCAATGACGCCGTGCTCGATGCGACCATCCGTTTCTCGAGCAACTTCTCCTGGGACTTCGACCGCAGCAACGGTATCGCCGCCGGTTCGTTCGATTTCGTCGGCGTCGCCATTCACGAGCTCGGTCACGCGCTCGGTTTTTACAGCGGCGTCGACGAGGTCGATTACCGATCGGCTCCCAACGGGCCGGGGCGGGTGGTCGAGCTCGACAACTCCGCCGTGTTCACCCCTCTCGACCTGTTCCGCCATTCCACCCGTG
>CAWUOA010000746.1:0-1590 GCA_963923225.1 uncultured Planctomycetaceae bacterium | reverse complement strand
CGCGTTTCTCGAGGAGGAAGGCGAGGAGGTGGGGGATGTTCTCCTCCCCCACGAGCTCCGCGACGTTGGCCGGCATCGGGGAGAGCCGCGAGAGGGACCGTTCCTCGATGTCGGCGGCCGCCACGCGGAGCTCCTTGCCTGCGGAGTCGGCGAGGATGAGATCGCCCCCCTCGTCGCGGAGCCTGAGGCCGGAGAGGGCCCGGCCGTCCTTCGTCGTCACGACCGTCGTGCGGAAGGCCTCGTCGACGTTCCGCGACGGGTCGAGCAGGTCCTCGAGGAGCCGTTCGCCGCCGCGCTGGCCCAGGCCGTCGAGCTGCGGCCCGACCGCCGCCCCTTCGCCGCCGAGCTTGTGGCAATTGACGCACACCTTGCGGAAGAGCTCCTGGCCCTTCTCCGCCGAGGCGCCGCCACGGCCGTGGGCCGCGGCGACCCGCTCGATCCGCTGCCGGATCGCCTCGTCGGCCGGAACGAGGTCGCGCGTCAGGTCGGCCAGGCGCGCGTCGAGGTCGGCGATGTTCGAAGCCCGCAGCCGCTCCGACACCGGGCCGTACTGGAGGACGGTGGCGTCGGTCTTGCCGGCGGCGACCAGGCCGAGGAGCCGCTCGGCGCCGGCCGGCCGGCTGGCGAGGGCCCAGGCCGCCGCCTGTCGCAGCGACGGCGCCGCCCGGGTGACGGCCTCGCAGAGGGCCTCGCGATCGGGCTCGGCGTCGGTGGCCCCGAGTCGCCGGAAGACCGCCTCGCGGAGTGGCGCGGGCTCCGTGGCGTCGAGGGCGACGGCGGCCAGCAGCGGCGACGCGGCGGCGGCGTCGACGGCCGGGAGCGTCGCGGCGGCCGCCGCGCGGACGTCGGCGGGGAGGGACCGATCGGCGAGCGCCGCGGCCACGTCGGCGGCGGGCACGGCGGCCGGCAACTGCTCCGCCACTTTCAGCGCCACGAGCGTCTCGGCGGCGTCGCGCGGGCCGCGCGCGGCGAGCACGGCGGCCGCGAGTTTTCCCCCCTCGTCGGCGAGCGTCGTGCCGGGGACGAGGCGCTTGCCCGCCTTGCCGAGGCCGTCGAAGAAGGCGGCGAAGGCACGCTTCGCGGCGGCCGCATCCCCGCCGGAGGCGTCGCGTGTGAGCGTCAGCGTCACCGCCTCGGCGACCTGCGCGTCGGAGCCGAGCCGGGCCACGCCCGACAAGGTGCGCTCGAGGAGCGGACCTCCCGAACGGGACAAGAGGAAGGCCTGCCACGCCGCCTCGGCGTCGGGGACCGCCAGGAGCACGTCGACGAGCCGCTCGCGGTCGCCCGGGAGGAAGTGCCAGCGGGCGACGTCGGCGGGGGAGACCGCGCGGCGGCCGTCGCTCTCGCGGAAATGGTCGCGCATCGCGATGCGGAGGGCGTGGACGAGTTGCACGTCGGCCGCGTCCGCCTCGCGGAGGGCGCCCAGGAGCCCGCTCAGCGTGGCCCGCGACGGATGGCTGCCGAGGGCTTCGGCGGCGGCCCGGCGCACGAACGGATCGGGCGAACGGAGCAGGCCCGCGACGATGTCGGCGCTCGCGGCGCTCCATTCGGAAGCCGAATCGAGGGCACGGACGAGATGGACCTGCACCT
>CAWUOA010000745.1:0-1590 GCA_963923225.1 uncultured Planctomycetaceae bacterium | reverse complement strand
GGCCATCCGCAGCAGACCGGCGTCTACCACTACCACAAGTACCCCAGCTGCGTGAAAAGCCCGTTCAAGGACGATGGCCACCGTCATTCGCCCGTGATCGGCTTCGCCTGGGACGGCTTTCCGGTGTACGGGCCCTACGAGGCCGACGGGCTGATGGCGCGAGATCTCGGTTCGCTGCCCTCCCCCCCTGCTCCGCCGCTCGACGTCTGCAACGGCCACGAGGATCCCGACCGCGGCTATCACTACCACGTGACGCCGAACCGTTTTCCCTACATCCTCGGTGGCTACCGCGGCGTGCCCGAGCCGAGCAACAGCCGGGGCCTCCGCCGCGGCGCGGGCACCGGGCCGATCGAGGACAACACGCGTGGCGAGAGCCGGCTGGAGGCGGTGATCGCCGACGTGCTGCCGGGAAGTGTCAGCCCCGGAGGGAGGCGGACGGTGACGGTGCGTCTCGATCCCTCGGCGACCCGGCGGCGCGAGGTGCCGACCGGGAAGCCGAGCTGGGTGCAGATCGGCCCCTTCGAGGCGGTGTCGATCGAGCGCGAGGGGAACGATCTCACGGTGGTCATCGACGTGCCGGAGGACGCGCCGCGCGGCGTGCTGCTCGACGCCCACGTGGAGTTCACCGGTGCCGGGCGGGGGGGCCGGGCCCGCGTCTTCAAACGGAACGACGTCCTCCGGGTGGTGGATTGACGGCCGCGGCCGGGCGGTGACACTCCTCTGTTCCGCCCCTTCCTCCGAGAGTCCGCGTTCGCCATGCCCGAAACCCCGCCCGAACAGCGAGCCCTTCCCCCGCGCGCCGTCGAGGCCCACGCCCTGGCCGTCGCCCGCACGCTCCCCGGCGAGTCGATCCTCTGCACCACGCAGGGGCGGGCCCAGGCGGCGGCGGCGCTCGCGGCGGAGCGGCCGGAGGCCCGCGTCACCGCCTGGTTCCTCGACCTGTTCCAGCACGATCTCGCCGCGGCGACGCTGGCGGCGACGGCCGGCCCGGTGCCCGCGCTCGAATGCTCGGCCGACCTGCCGGAGGGGCCGCTCGATCTGGCCGTGCTCCCCTTCGCCTCCGGGGGCGAGGCGGAGCTGACGCGCGACATCCTCCAGCAGGCGCTGCTGCGCCTGCGCACGGGGGGGCGCCTCGTCGCCGCCACCGACAATCCCCGCGACCGCTGGCTCCACGAGCAACTCGCCGCCACGGGCGAGACGGTGCGCGTCCGACCCGGCGAGGAGGCGGTGGCCTACGTCGTCGAGAAGACGCGCGAGCCGTCGCGCATCCGCGACTTCTCCGCGGAGGTGGTGTTCCGCGACCGCGGCCGGCTCCTCACCGCCTTCACGCGCCCCGGCGTCTTCGCGCACCGCAAGATCGACCCCGGCGCCCGCCACCTCCTCGACGCCGTCGACGTGGCGCCCGACACGCGCGTCGTCGACATCGGCTGCGGCTCCGGGTGCGTGGCGCTCGGCATGGCGGCCCGCGACCCCACCGTCACCGTCCACGCCTTCGACAGCTCCGCCCGCGCCGTCGACTGCACGCGCCGCGCGGCGGCGGCCAACGGCCTGACGAACCTCGCCGTGGCCCTCGAGGCGCACGGCCGCGTT
>CAWUOA010000744.1:0-1594 GCA_963923225.1 uncultured Planctomycetaceae bacterium | reverse complement strand
ATTCCTGGTGCGGAGTCGACCCGTTCCCGATCAATCAGGAGTCAGCACGATGCTTTCGCTCTCCCCGTCCCCTCGCTCCGTCCGGCCGCTCCCCAGCGGCCCGTGGCCGGTCGGCAGCCACCGGGGGGCCGTGACTTCCCTGGCCCTGCTCGCGGTGGCGCTGGTGGCGGCCCCTGCCTTCGGACAGGACCCGCCCGCCCCTCCGCCGATTCCTCCCCAGGAGGAGCTCTTCAAAAACCTGTTCCTCGCCGCCGACACGGTGTGGGTGCTCGTCTGCGGGATGCTCGTCTTCTTCATGAACCTCGGGTTCGGGTGCGTCGAGTCGGGGTTCGCCCGGGCCAAGAATTGCGTCAACATCCTCTCCAAGAACTTCATCGTCTTCGCGGCCACCGTGCTGGCCTTCTGGTTCCTCGGCTGGGATCTCATGTTCGGCAACGACGCCGGGGGATGGATCGGTTCCAGCGGAGCGATGATGGTCGGCGCCGCGGACAACAGCCCCGCGGTCGGCGACAAGTACTCCGGGAACTATTCGGCGATCAGTTGGACGAGCGTGCCCCTGGCGGCGAAGTTCTTCTTCCAGCTCGTCTTCGCCGGCACCGCCGCCACGATCGTGTCGGGTGCCGTCGCGGAGCGGATCAAGTACCACGCGTTCATCCTCTTCAGCTTCCTCATGGCGCTGGTGATCTATCCGGTGACCGGACACTGGGTGTGGGGTGGCGGGTGGCTGGCGCAGAAGGGCTTCTGGGACTTCGCCGGATGCACCGCGGTCCACTCGGTGGGGGGCTGGGCAGCCCTCACCGGGGCCCTGATCCTCGGGCCGCGGATCGGGAAGTACTCGGCCGACGGCAGGCCGCAGGCGATCCCGGGCCACAACATGGGGCTGGCCTTCATCGGGTGTCTCGTCCTCTGGTTCGGGTGGTTCGGATTCAACCCCGGGAGCACGATGGGCGTCGCCGGTGACGGCGGCGTCCTGGCGGCCCAGGTGGCGGTGAACACCAACTCCGCGGCCGCCGCGGCGACCATCACCGCGACGATCACCGCCTGGCTGCTGCTCGGGAAGCCGGACATCGGCATGACGCTCAACGGCTGTCTCGCCGGGCTGGTGGGGATCACCGCGAGTGCGGCGTACGTGACGCCCGCCGCGTCGCTTCTGATCGGCGCGATCGCGGGGGTGATGGTGGTGTTCTCGGTGTTGTTCTTCGATCGCATCAAGGTCGACGATCCGGTCGGGGCGACGAGCGTGCACCTCGTGTGCGGGATCTTCGGCACCCTCTGCGTCGGATTGTTCACCGAAAAGGATCTCTCGCAGACCGTCGTGGCGGGGCCGTTCGGATCGATGGTCGCCGGCGGCCCCAAGCAGGGGCTGTTCTACGGCGGCGGGTTCGACCAGCTGCTCATCCAGCTGACCGGCGTCGCCGCCGTCGGTGCCTACGTCCTGGTGGTCTCGGCCGTGTGCTGGCTGCTGCTCAAGGCGCTCGTCGGCCTCCGCGTCGGCAAGGAGGAGGAGATCGAGGGGCTCGACTACGGCGAGCACGGCAACGAGGCGTACCACGGTTTCCAGATGCTGCACGGACGCTGAAGCTCTCCTTCCGTG
>CAWUOA010000743.1:0-1597 GCA_963923225.1 uncultured Planctomycetaceae bacterium | reverse complement strand
GTGACGGCCGTGGACGTGAGCACGGTCTTGCCAGCGTCGAGATCGCGGAGGAACTCACCCCCCTTGAACGCCCGGTCGGCGATGCCGGCGACGAGGTTGTTCGACGTGCTCGAGAAGAGGGCGAAGCGGCCGCTCGCGCTGACGTTGGCCAGCACGTCCCGCGCCCCGGGGAGGACCGGCGAGACGGTCGAGGCCCTGTTGCCCGAGGCACCGCCGTCGCTCGACACCGACACGAGGGTCGTCTTGTCGGCACCGACGTCGCGGGCCCAGACGTTCGAGAAGCCGCCGAGGAGGAAGTTCTTCGGGAGCGGGCCGGTGGCGAAGGGGGGGTACGGCGGCTTGCCGAAGGCGGGGTCGTAGAAGTTGTTCGCCGCGGTCTGAAAGAGGAGCGTGCTGCCGTCGGCCGACATCCCGCCGAAGGTGGCGAGGAGATTCGTGTTCGCCAGGCCGTTGGGCGTGTTGACGAGCTTCGTCGTGAGCGTGTCGCTCCGCGAGGCGTAGATGTCGAAGGGGGCGTGCTGGGCGACCTCGATGAAGTTGCTGCCGATGTCCGGGGACAAGGGCCCGGCCGCGATGAACTGCACTTCGGCGAGTTCGGTATTGTTGTCAACCATGCCAACCACCATGTTCGCGGCCGACGAGGTCATGGCCACGGTGAGCCCGTCGGCGGAGATGGCGTGATTCATCGAGTCCCAGAACTCGAGGTCGACGCCCGGCGCGTAGTTCGCTTGAGCGTAGCCCGCCGCGTATTTGGGATGGATCGTGGCCCGGCTGACGAGGAGATTCGAGTCGGCGGCGACGTCGTAAGCGAAGACGTCGAGGGAGAAGTCGGTGTCGTAGACGCCCGCCACGACGCGGCCGCCGTTCTGCCGGATGCTGAACACGACCCGGTTGCCGCTCGCGCTCAACTGGAGGTATTCGGCCTCGAAGAGCTCCTGGGGAAGCACGCCATTGCCGTACGGCATGTTCTCACGGAAAAGGCCGAGGGCGTCCCCCATGAAGTCCTTGGTGGCCGTCCGCGTCGAACCGCCCGCCTGGAGTGCCGCGGCCGAGACGCTTCTGGTGCCGTCGACGAGGAGTCCGTCGAGGCTCCATTGCCCCTTCGCCGATTGGTCGCGGATGGCGGGATTGATGGTATCGATCCAGTTCACCGGCACGAGCGATTCGTAGAGGACCCGCGAGCCGTCGTCGGAGATGCCCCGGTTGGCATTCATCGCCACGTCGGTGGCGTCGCGCGGAAGGAACTCCTCCCAGGCGTGGTTCGAGGGATTCAACGGCGGCAGCCAACCCTCGGCGAACACGCCGCCGACCATCGGCCGCGTGGGGTCCGGCAGCGCCTGGCCGACGACGACGCCTGCCACGGCCTGCTGGCGGCCGGTCGCGTTGAGGAGATCGACCGCCGTGATGTTGTTGGCGGCGTCAGCCGCCGCGGCGCTCCACACGAAGACGTCAGGAGAGCCCTCGCGGAAGCCGGTAGGGAGTCCGGTGACCGGATCGATGCCCGGCGGGAGGTAGGTCGGCTGGTCGTTCTGCGCCGGCACCGTGGCGTCGAGGTCGTGGGCGTTGATGCCCGAGTCGAAGACGACGAACCGGCCGT
>CAWUOA010000742.1:0-1601 GCA_963923225.1 uncultured Planctomycetaceae bacterium | reverse complement strand
TCCCGAATCCCCGTTCCGCGTAGAACGCGTCGGTCTCCTGACCGTGCGTGCTCACGCGGAGACGATGTCCCCAGGCAGGTTGTCCTTCTCGCGGACGCGGCGCTGCGCCTCCGCGCCGTCCTCGAGCGGCGACCACCTCAGCGGCGTCGCCGGGATCGGCGGCTCCAGGCCGGTCTCGGCCTTGCAGTTCGCCAGGACCTCCTCGAGCGGCGGCCCGAAGTCGAAGGACAGGGCGTCGCCGCGCTCGCTGCGCTGGCGCTCCCGCTCCTTCTCCGTGGCCGCCTCGTCCGCCGAGCCGTCGGCGTTGATGACCACGCCGTAGCCCTCCTTGGCGAAGCCCGGGCTGACCAGCCCGAACGCGACGTCGCGGACGACGGCCTCGACCGGACGGTCGAGACGGTCCTTCCAGCCGCCGCCACCGGCCGTGCGGTAGATCAGCATGTCGCCCGGCTGCACCTGGATCTCGTCGCACTTCGACGGCAGCCGCTCCTCGGAGCCGTCGACGCGCTTCAGGATCTTCTCCGAGCGGCCGCCCGGCAGGCCGCCGAGCACGCCCCACGGGCGGGTGAGCCAGCGGTCGTCGTGGATCGAGACCTCACCGGGCTCGAGGTAGACGTACCGCTTCTCGACGCCGTTGCCGCCGCGATGGAGGCCCGGGCCGCCCGAGTCGGTGACGGTCGTGTAGCCGTCGATCCGCATCGGGTAGTACGCCTCGAGGTACTCCGTCGGGATGTTCTCGAACAGCGGCCACCACGAGTGGCCGTCCATGCCGTCGCCGATCGGCCGGCCGGGGATGCCTCCGTAGAGGATCTCCATGGCGTAGAAGAAGTCGCCCTTCTCGCCCCAGCCCGAGTACAGCATGTACGGCGAGGTGCCGTAGCCCGCCGCCGTGTTCAGCTCCGGCGCGTTCTTCGTGAGGGCACCGCCCAGCACGTCGAACAGGCGCGCCAGGGCGTGCGTGCGGCAGCCGAGCGCGGACGGGAACCGCGGCCGCAGCAGGCAGCCCTCCGGCAGCACGATGTGCAGCAGGGGGTAGAACCCGTCGTTGAACAGGATCTGCGGGTCGTTGACCATGATCAGGTAGACCCCGATGAACATCTTGAACATGCCCTCGGAGAGGTAGAAGTTCACCGGGCCCATGGCCTGCGGATCCGTGCCGGTCCAGTCGAAGAAGGCGTGATCGCCCTCCCGCCAGATCGTCAGCTTCATCTTGAAGGGGCCGTTGCCGAGGCCGTCGTCGTCGACGTAGTCCTCGAAGGTCTCCGGCACCTCGGGGATGGCGAGGTTGATCAGGGTCTTCATCGCCGCGTGGGTGCGGTCGAGCAGCGCCTGGCACGCGGCCAGGTAGGTCTCCTTGCCGAAGCGGTCGCACAGCTCCTGCACCCGCTTCTCGCCCGCGCGGCAGCCCGCGATCAGGGCGAACATGTCGGCGCGGTTCATCGCCGGCATGCGCATGTTGTTGAAGATCAGGTCGAGGACCGGCTTCTGGATCTGGCCCTTCTCCAGCACCTTGACGGGCGGGATGATCAGGCCCTCGTCGTAGATCGTCTTCGCGTTCGTCGGCAGCGAGCCCGGGAGGCGGCCGCCGGCGTCCATCATGT
>CAWUOA010000741.1:0-1610 GCA_963923225.1 uncultured Planctomycetaceae bacterium | reverse complement strand
GTGAGGCCCACCTCGCCCGGGGCGACGATGATGCAGTTCTTGCCGAGATCGAGCTCCTCCTCCTCGACGATCGGCTTGCCGCTGTCGTCGTAGCGGACGTCGGCCTGGGCCGTCTTCTTCTTGGCCAGGGCGAGGAGGTCGTCGTAGAGCTTCTTGGCGTCGGTGCCGTTGATCGTCGCGACGGCCTGGGCCACCTCGCCGAGGTATCGGAGGAAGATGCTCCGCCGCTGCCCCTCCTGCTGCACGCGGAGGCGGCGGCGGAGGAAGAGGCCGAGGTTGCGCCCCACGGCCTGCAGGGCCAGGCGGATCTCCTTCTGGATCTCCGGGTACGAGGCGATCGCCTCCTTCGACTCGCTCGTGAACGGCACCCACACGCTCGCCATGTGCACCATCACGGTGACGGGGCCCGAGGGAAGGGCGCCGCGCGACTGCGAGAGGCCGTACGAACGCCAGTTGGTGGCGAGGATCGTCTGCGTCACGGCGCAGGCCGCGTGCTGGAACTGCAGCGGCACCCGGTTGGCGAACCGCAGCACCGACATGTTCGACCCCTCGTCGAGGTTGACGTGCTGCATCGCCCCGTGGAGCGCCGCCAGGGCGTCCTTCTTGAGCTTCGAGGGGGACTGCCGCGGGGCGAGCTTCGCCTCGTCGAGGATCTTGTCGGCCGCCTCGCCCCCCATCCCGGAGAAGGTGGTGGTGAGGAACTGCCGCAGGCTGCGGGCGTCGCTCTCGGCGGCGAGCTCCGTGAGGGCCTCGAGCGACACCTTCTGCGCGCCGGGGCCGCCGCCGTAGGCCAGCGCCGCCTCGATCACGAAGGGATTGCCCCGGTAGACCCCCGGCGGCCGGGTGGCGGCGGTGAAGAACTCGCCCGGAACCACCTGCCGCAGGCCGGCCAGCAGCCGCTGTTCGCCGATCGGCACGATGCAGTCGGTGGCCGGCGGCGGGATCTTCGTCTCCTGGATCGCCTTGTAGAGGGCGTCGGCCTCGCCGCGGCCGAGCTTCGCGCAGGTGGCGCGGGTGGAGAGCTTGGCCGAGTCGCAGATCTTCCGCGCCACGCCGGAGGAGACGCGCGAGAACGATTGGGAGAGGAATTGCGCGAGGGTCGCCTTGGGATGCTCCTGGAGCATCGTCACCAGTCGCCCGAGCTCGACGCCGTAGGGATGCGGCTTGATCTCCTTCGGCTCCGGCGGCAGTTCGTGGTTCGACCGCTCGAAGACACGCTCTTGCCCGTCGGGGGAGAGGAAGTGGATGCGGCAGTGCGGATTGGCGATCGCCGTCTGCTCGAGATACTCCTCGACGCTGCCGCGGCCGCGCTGGAACTTCGCCTCCATCTCGATGGTGACTCGGGTCCCGTGCTCCACCGCCTCCTCGCGGTCGTTGACCGCCACCCACTCGATGCCGTTCTTGGCCATCAAATCGGCGCCGCTCTTGCCGGGGGGGATGTCGATCCCCTCTCCCTTGCCGTTCAAGATCTGCGGCTCGTTGGTCTTCGTGTCGATCCGCAGCTCGTAGTAGTGGGCCGGCTCCTTGGCGGAGATCTTGGAGACGATCTTCACCGGCTTGCCGGTGGTCAGCACGCCGTACATGCCGGCGGCCGAGATGCCGATGCCCTG
>CAWUOA010000740.1:0-1612 GCA_963923225.1 uncultured Planctomycetaceae bacterium | reverse complement strand
CCCTCGAGCCCTCTTTCCCGCCCGAGCCGCTCCTGGTGGGCGGGGTGACGCTCGCCAGCCGGCTCGTCGTCGGCACCGGCAAGTACCGTTCCTACGCCGAGATGGCCCGCTGCCTCGAGGCCTCCGGAACCGACTGCGTCACCGTGGCGGTGCGCCGCGAGCGCCTGGTGAACGCGGCCGGGGAGAACATCCTCGACCACCTCGACCCACGGCGCTACACGATCCTCCCCAACACCGCCGGCTGCTTCACCGCCGACGAGGCGGTCCGCGTCGCACGGCTGGGCCGTGAGCTCCTCCGCGACCTGGGCAATCCGGGATCGGAGTGGGTCAAGCTCGAGGTCCTGGGCGACGCCCGCACGCTCCTGCCCGATCCGCTCGGCACCCTCCAGGCGACCGAGCGACTGGTGGCCGACGGGTTCGCCGTGCTCGTCTATTCCAGCGACGATCCGGTGCTCGCCAAGCGTCTCAAGGCCGCGGGCGCGGCGAGCGTGATGCCTGCCGGCAGCCCGATCGGGTCGGGGCAGGGGATCCTCAATCCCAATGCCATCCGAATCTGCCTCGAGTACCTCAAGGGGGACGATCCGGACTATCCGGTGATCGTCGACGCCGGCGTCGGGACCGCGAGCGACGTCGCCGAGGCGATGGAGCTGGGGGTCGACGGCGTGCTGCTCAACACGGCCATCGCCCACGCCGCCGATCCGCTGCGGATGGCTGCGGCGATGCGGGCCGCCTGTTTCGCCGGCCGCCAGGCGTTCCTCGCGGGTCGCATCCCCAAGCGTCTCTACGCCACCGCGTCGAGCCCCGACGAGGGTCGGATCGGCCACCCCGCCTGATCGAGGAGGCTCCGCGCGTGCTCGCCAAACGGATCATCCCCTGCCTCGACGTCGACCGCGGCCGCGTCGTCAAGGGGACGAAGTTCCTCGACCTGGTCGACGCCGGCGATCCGGTGGCGGTCGCGGCGCGCTACGAGGCGGAGGGGGCGGACGAACTGGTGTTCCTCGACATCACCGCCAGCCACGAGGGGCGGTCGATCATGCTCGACGTCGTCCGTCGCGTCTCGGAGACGGTGTTCATGCCGTTCACCGTCGGCGGCGGCATCCGCACCCTCGAGGACGCCTGCCAGTTGGTGCAGGCCGGGGCGGAGAAGGTGAGCATCAACTCCGCGGCGGTGCGGACCCCGGAGCTGGTGTCGCGGGTCGCCGACCGTCTGGGGAGCTGCGCCACGGTGGTGAACATCGACCCCAAGCGCGTCCTCCGCGACGGCCGTGAGGCCTGGGAGGTGTTCGTGTCGGGGGGGCGCGTCCCCACCGGCCTGGACGCCGTGGCCTGGGCCCGCGAGGTGGAACGCCTCGGCGCCGGGGAGATCGTCCTGACCTGCATGGACCGCGACGGCACGCGCGACGGCTACGATCTGGAGATCACCGCGGCGGTCTCCCGGGCGGTGGGGATTCCGGTCGTCGCCTCGGGCGGGGCGGGGCGGCCGGAGCACCTCGCCGACGCCATCGAGCGGGGGCACGCCGACGCGGCGCTGGCCGCTGGCATCTTCCACTTCGGGCAGTGTACGATCCGCGAGGTGAAGGAATTGTTCCTCCGCCGGGGGATTCCCGTCCGT
>CAWUOA010000739.1:0-1620 GCA_963923225.1 uncultured Planctomycetaceae bacterium | reverse complement strand
TCGCCCTCGAACGGCCCGCCACGCCGGAGATCTTCGCGGCGGGCTTCGTCGACGCCCTCGTCGCGGGCGGCCTTTCCGAGGAGGACGCCGTCAGGACCGTGGCGGCGTTCGCGGTCATCGGGCATCCGCTCACGTTCGCCGACCGGCGTCGGGTCACGGCGGCGCTCGCCGAGCGCTGCCCGCGGCTCGGTCTCGCCGACAGCCTCACCGCGCCCGAGAAGCGGCCGCACGCAGCGCTGCCGCCAGGGGGTGTGGTCGTCGAATACATCGCCCCTCGCGGTAACGACAGCAGCCTGCTGCACCAACGTTCCAAGCGAAGAGACCGGTCGTGGACGCCCCGCGACGCTTTCGATCTGCCGATCGAAGTGACCGCATTCGTCCGCGGATTCAATGTCGGATCGCCGGGGGTGACCGGCGAGGATGACACGCTGCGGATCGACGTCCGCTTCGACGTGGAGGCTGTCAGTCGAACTGGGGAAAGAGAAAGTTTGTACGGCGAGACCTTGAGGTTCGCCGAGCCGGCCCAGGCTCCGAACACCCTCGGGGAAACAATGTTTCCCTTTACGTCGCTCCACGTGCCGAAGTCGGTCCTCTCGCTCCCGGACGACTCGCGAATCATGATCGAAGCCCGCTATGAAGTGACGCACCATGCGCCGGGGGTGAAGGCGGAGGATCGCGCCGCCGTCGTCGGTACCGTCCGCTTTCTCGTCGTGCCGCGACGCGCTCCCGGCGACGACGAAGGCGTGGTCGACCACTTCGACGTCGTCCCGCTCGGGTCCGATGGCGAGGAACTTCCCTGCCCCGGGGCGATCAGTTGGCGCACGGCGACGAACCTCGGCGCGTTCGTCCTCGATCGCAAACCCTTGCACCAGGAACGGGTTCGTCAGGAGCGGGAGCAGGAGAAGAGCCTCGCCATCGTCGGCCGCGATCTCGACGCCGTCCCCCTCCTCCATGGGGCCGACGGGATGCCGGGGGCCTTGTCGCTTCCGGCCGAGCGCACGCACCTCATCCTTCTCGGGGCCACCTGGTGCGGGCCGTGCCGTGCCCTCGCCCCTGCGGTCAGCGAACTCGTCGACGCCCTGGAGGAGCGCGAGAATGCCCCGATCGTCCATCGCCTCTCGATCGACGACGATCCGGAGTCGTTCGCCGCCGCCCTCGAGTCCTATCCCTCGGGCGTGTGCACCGAGGCCTTCGAGGAGGATCTCCTCGTCGACGGGGTGCCGAAGTACTACCTGGTCCGTGGGGGAAAAGTCGTCGAGCACGGGTTCGTCGACGAGGAGCGGATCGCGTCCTGGCGGGCGACGTTCGCCCCCTGATGCCGGGTGCCACCGCGCGGCGCCGTTCACGTCGCGAACGAGGAGAAGAACATGCAAGCGCCGGATGCAAAGGTGACATTCGTGGTGGTGGCGGTCATCGCGGCGCTCGGTTCGGTGCGCGCGACCGCTGCTCCGCCGATCGACTACCCGATGGTGACCGTGGGTGATCCGGGCAACGCGCCCGATACGTCGGGCCATGGCGCCGTGAAGGAGGCGTTCCGGATCGGGACGTACGAGGTGACGATCCGACAGTACGCGGCCTTCCTGAATGCCGTCGCGAGGAGCGACCCGCACGCGCTCTGGA
>CAWUOA010000738.1:0-1626 GCA_963923225.1 uncultured Planctomycetaceae bacterium | reverse complement strand
CGCAGGCGATGATCCGCTGCCCCATGCGTCCGGCAGCGCCGTGCATCACGAGGCGCAAAGGCCCCCGAGACGGAGGAAGGGACGAGGGAGCGGAGCCAGCGAGCGGAACCATGGCGGAGTCCTGCAGCGGGAAAAAAACGGGGAAGAGGAACGTGGCCGTGAAGCCATGATCCTATCCGTTCCACGCCGCGACCGAAGAGGCACTGGCCCCACATCGCCGCCGGGACGGCGGCTCAACCCCACGCCGCCGCCGGGACGGCGGCTCAACCCCACGCCGCCGCCGGGACGGCGGCTCAACCATAGAGGTCGATCGCCTGCACGATCTCGTCGATCCGGTTGCCGACGCTCACCGCCCGGTTGGCGAAGCTCGCCCGGCTCACGCCACGGCTCCCCAGGACCTCGTTGAAGAGCTTCTGGTCGGTGGTGTGGTAGGCGACGGTGGCGGTCGGGTCCTTGAGCTGGTGGCCGGTGAGGATGCAGACGACGCGGTCGTCGCGGCCGATCACCCCCTCCGCCACGAGCTGCCGGGCACCTGCCACGCTCGCGGCGCTGGCCGGCTCGCAGCCCAGGCCGCCGGCCCCCACCTGGGCCTTGGCGTCGAGGATCTCCTGCTCGCTCACCTCGCGCACCACGCCGTCGCAGGTCTCGAGGGCCCGCAGGCACTTGTTGAGATTCACCGGGCGGTTGATCTCGATGGCGCTGGCGATGGTGTCGGCGCGCTTCTTGTCGCGGTCGAGCTCGTCGTAGTAGTGGCAGGCGGCGGCGAGGTCGGCCCGGCCGCCGTCCCAGCGCAGGCCGCGCTTGTGATAGAGCTCGTAGAGGGTGTCGGCCCCCGCGGCGTTGATCACCGCCAGGCGCGGCACGCGGTCGATGAGGCCGATCGCCTTGAGCTCGGCGAAGGCCTTGCCGAAGGCGCTCGAGTTGCCGAGGTTGCCGCCGGGGACCACGATCCACTCCGGCACTTCCCACCCCAGCGATTCGAGCACCCGGAACATGATCGTCTTCTGCCCCTCGAGGCGGAAGGGATTGACCGAGTTGACCAGGTAGATGCCGAGCTTCCCCGACACCTCCTTCACGCGGGCCATGGCGTCGTCGAAGTCGCCGGCGATCTGGATCGTGAGGGCCCCGTAGTCGAGGGCCTGGGAGAGCTTCCCGTAGGAGATCTTCCCCGAGCCGATGAAGATGATGGCCCGCATCATGCGCGTCACGGCGCAGTAGACGGCCAGCGACGCGGAGGTGTTGCCGGTGGAGGCGCAGGCCGCGCGGCGGGCACCGATCATGCGGGCGTGCGTGAAGGCCGCGCACATGCCGTTGTCCTTGAACGACCCCGACGGATTGAGCCCCTCGTATTGCAGGTGGAGCCGGCCCGGATTGACGCCGACGTAGGCCCCGACGCCGTCGGAGACCGAGAGCATCGTCTGCCCCTCGCCGATCGTCACCACGCTCTCGCGCGGGGCGTAGGGGAGCAGCTCGTGGAAGCGCCACACGCCGGAGAAGGCGAGCGGATCGCGCCGCTGCGTCCACTTCCGTTCGAAGAACTCGAGCGACGTCGGCGGCCGGAGGCGGTCCCAGTCGTAGGCGATGTCGAGGAGATTGCCGCAGACCGGGCAGGACGTGTGCACCTCG
>CAWUOA010000737.1:0-1629 GCA_963923225.1 uncultured Planctomycetaceae bacterium | reverse complement strand
GGATGGTTCCGCGCCGGAGGGCCCGAGTGAGCGGGAGGCCCGGAGGGCCGAGAGCGAACGTCCGGCGACCAAGCACGATCGACCCGGCCGGGGCGCCGCGCGACGCTTCGAGAGACATGCCCTCATCCGCACCACTGACCTCCCCCCGGTGGACATCCCCGCGACCGCGGCACTATCTTCCCCACACGCTTTGGGTCTTCCCTCGTCCCCCGCAGGAGCCTCGTCATGCGCGATGACGCGTCGTCGGCCAAGATCCCGTCGGTCGCCCCCTCTCCGTCGCTCGGCTCGCGGCGCCGGTTCCTCGGCACGTCGGTCGGCGCGGGGCTCGCCTCGACGGTGTTCGCGGTGCCGGGCATCGTTCGCGCGGAGAACAAGGCCGACAAGCTCCGCGTGGCGGTGATCGGCTGCGGCGGCCGCGGCGGCGGCAACCTCGACTCGGTGATGGGAGAGGAGATCGTCGCGGTCTGCGACGTGAACGCCAAGACGCTCGCCGGCGCCCAGGCCAAGGCCCCCAAGGCGAAGGCCTTCTCCGACTACCGCACGCTCTACGAGAAGCTCGATCGAAGCGCCTACGACGCCGTCGTCGTCAGCACCACCGAGCACACCCACGCCTTCGCCACGCTGCCGGCGCTCCTGGCCAAGAAGCACGTCTACTGCGAGAAGCCGCTGACGCACAACGTCCGCGAGGCGCGCGTGGTCACCGAGGCGGCCAGACGCGCTCAGGTCGCCACCCAGATGGGGACGCAGATCCACGCCGACTCCAACTACCGGCGCGTCGTCGAACTCGTGAAGGGGGGCGCCATCGGCGACGTCTCGGAGGTCCACTGCTGGGTCGGCCGGGCCTGGGGGCGGCAATCGCCGGAGGACGCGAAGAAGTACGGCGACATCGTCGCGGTGCAGGAACGGCCGGTTGGCTCGACGCCGATTCCGGAGGGGCTCGACTGGAACCTCTGGCTCGGCCCGGCGCCCGAGCGCCCCTTCCACGAGGTCTACTGGCCGGGGCCGAAGTGGTACCGCTGGTGGGACTTCGGCAGCGGCACGATGTCCGACCTCGGGAGCCACTGGATCGACCTCCCCTTCTGGGCCCTCGACCTCGACGCCCCGAAGACGGTGGAGGCCTTCGGGCCGCCGCCCCATCCCGAACTCGCCCCGGCGAGCATGCACGTGAAGTACGAGTACGCGGCGCGCGACGCGCGGAAGCCGCTCTCGCTCACCTGGTACCAGGGCGCCGACAAGCCGCAGGCCTGGCAGGAGGGCTCGATCCCGCGCTGGGATTCGGGGTGTCTGTTCGTCGGGTCGCAGGGGTCGCTCTTGGCCGACTACGGCAAGCACCTCCTCCTCCTCGGCCCCGACGTCCGCGACTTCAAGCGTCCGCCGGAGTCGATCGCTCCCTCGATCGGCCACCATGCCGAGTGGGTCCACGCCTGCAAGACCGGCGCCCCCACCACCTGCCCCTTCAGCTACTCCGGGCCGCTCACCGAGGCCAACCACCTCGGCAACGTCGCCTACCGCTCGGGGAAGAAGCTCGAGTGGGACGCCGCGGCGATGAGGATCCCCAACGCCCCCGAGGCGGAGAAGTACCTCACCCGCGAGTACCGGCAGGGGTGGGAGTTCGACAAGATCGCCTGA
>CAWUOA010000736.1:0-1631 GCA_963923225.1 uncultured Planctomycetaceae bacterium | reverse complement strand
ACCTGCATCCGCGCCGGATCGACCGACGTGATCCCCAGGCAGTAGCAGATCGCCGAATTGGCGGCCGACCCGCGGCCCTGGCAGAGGATGCCGCGGCGGCGCGCGAAGCGCACGATGTCGAAGACGGTGAGGAAGTAGGCCTCGTAGCCCAGGTCGCGGACGAGGGCCAGTTCGTGCTCGAGGAGCCCCTTCACCTTCTCCGGCACGCCGCCGGGATAGCGCTTCGCCGCCCCGCGCCACACCGTCTCCGCGAGGAACTCCGCCGGCGTCGTGCCGGCGGGCACCACGGCGTCGGGGTACTCGTAGCGCAGCTCGTCGAGGGAGAAGCTGCAGGCGGCCGCCCACTCGACCGAGCGGGCGACGGCGCCGGGGAGGAGGGCGAAGCGGTCGGCGACCGTGCGGCGGTCGTGGAGGTGGCGCTCGCCGTTGGCGAGCAGCCGGTCCTTCGCCTCCTCGACGGTGCAGCCGTGACGGACGGCGGCGAGGGCGTCGAGGAGCGCCTTGCGGGCGCGGACGTGGCAGCGGACGTCGCCGGCCGCCACCGCCGGCACCCCCGCGCGGCGACAGGCACGGGCGAAGGCCCCCAGGCGGATCGCGTCGTCCCCGCCGAGGGCCGTCTCCGCGAGCCCGCAGACACGCTCGTCGAACACCTCCCGCCAGACCGCGAGCCGCCTCCAGTCCCCCGCCGCCGCTTCCAGGGGCACGCCGGCCCGCAGTCCGGCGGAACGGGCCGCGATCATCGCGCGCGACAGCCGGCAGGCGACCGTCCGCTCCGCCGGGGCGTCGCCGGCCGCTTCCGGACGAGGCGCCGCCCCGGCCGGGATGCCGCCGTAGCCTTCCGAGAGGAGCCGGCAGAGGTTCGCGTACCCGGTGCGGTCGACGGCCCACAGCACCAGCGCCGGTGCGTCGACCGGCTCGAGCGCCGCCCCGACCACCAGCGGCATGCCGAGATCCTTCGCCGCGCCGTGGGCGCGCACCATGCCGGCGAGCGTGTCGCGGTCGGTGATGGCGATGCCCGAATACCCCAGGGCATGGGCGGTGCGGACGAGCTCCTCCGGGTGCGACGCCCCGCGGAGGAAGGAGAAGTTGCTCGTGCAGTGGAGCTCCGCGTAAGGGGGAGCGAAAGGGGATGGCGGCATGGCGCGATCTCGTGGCGATGGGCTCGTGGATGGAATCCGTCAAGCGAAGCGGCCGTGGAGGAACCAGACGCCGTCGCGCAGGCTGCGGAAGATCCACCACCGCTCCACCCCCTCCTCGCCGCTGCCGCTCCCTCCCTCGGCGACGCACTCGACGACGAAGTAATCGCGGCGGACGCAGGGCCCGCGCCACCACGCCGTCTCGACGCGCTCCGGCCCCTGCGCGGAGACCACGCGCCGCGGCCGTTCGCCGCCGACGAGGCCCCCCGACGACACCCGCATCCAGGCCGGCACGGCAGCGCGCGGCGCGGCTCCCGCCGCGGCCGGCCGCCGTGACGTCTCCAGCCGCAACGGACGCGGCAGCAATTCGAGCGGACGCCGCTCGGCCGGGGCGAAGCCGCCCCGCGGCACGGGCTGCCATCTGCCCCGCGACCGCGATTCCTCTCTCGGCGTTCCTTCGTGGTGCGGCTTCCCTGCAGAGTGCGGCTTCCCTGC
>CAWUOA010000735.1:0-1634 GCA_963923225.1 uncultured Planctomycetaceae bacterium | reverse complement strand
GCCCGTTGACTCTCCCGACGTCCCGGCTGGTTTCACGCTGTGCCGGCGCACTTGCCGGCGCGTTCGCTCTCCTCGCGGCGTCGCTGACGGCTGCGGTCGCGCAGGTCCCCGCCGACAAAGGGCAGGAGTGGCGCGAGCACGACATCTCGGCCTGGGTCCGTCTGGCGGGGCCGGGAAGCGAGCGGCACGTGGTCGACTGGATCCTCCAGGAGACCGGGAGCGCCTCCTGGCACGGCGCCGTCCCGGCATCGCTCTCGGCCGACGAGGCGACGCTGCGGGTATTCCATCTGCCCTCGATGCAGGACCGCGTCGCCGAGATCGTGGCCCGCTTCGTCGCCGAAGCCGGCGTGCCGCACCGCTTCGCCGTCCGCGTCCTCGGGGTGGGGAGTCCGTCGTGGCGCGCCGACGCCAGGGGCCTGCTCCGCCCCGTGCCCACCGCCACCCCCGGGGTCCAGGCCTGGGTCATGTCGCGCGAGGAGGCGGCGACGCTCGCGGCGCTATTGCGGCGGCGGAGCGACTGCGCCGAACTCCCCACCGGCGTCGCCCAAGCGGCCAATGGACTGCCGGCGGTCCTCCAGGGGGGACGCCGCCGTCCCTATCTGCAGGACATCCAGCCGGCGCCCACCCCGGCCGGCTGGCAGCCGGTGACGGGGTCCTGCGACGAGGGGGTGACGCTCGAGGTCCTGCCGCTGGTCTCCCGCGATGGCTCGGCGGTGGAGGCGGTGTTCAAATGCCGCATCGACCAGATCGAGCGGATGGCCCCGGTTTCGCTGCAGGTGCCAGCGCCGCAACCGCAGCGGGTACAGATCGAAGTGCCGCAGGTGTCGGCCGTCCGCGTCGGGGAGCGGTTCCGCTGGCCGGTGTCGCAGGTGCTGGTAGTGGGCCTGGGGTTGGTGCCGTGGCCGGTGCCGGGCAACAATACCGCCGCGACGGCCGCGCTGTTGGCCGACGCGAAGCGGACCGACGTCGTGGTGTTCGTGGAGCCCAGGCTCCGCACCGCCCCCTGACGGCCGTCCGCACCGACTCGATCGATCGCCGCCGCAGGGGCCGAGGCGGGCGACGCAATCCCCGGCCCGTCGACCGCAGGAGCCGCCGATGTCGTCCGCTTCCCCCCGCCGCGTCGTGATCACCGGCATGGGCCTGGTGTCGCCCCTGGGACTCTCGCCGATCGAGGTCCACGACGCGCTCGAGAGCGGAGCCAGCGCCGTCGGCGAGATCAGCCTCTTCCCCAGCGGTGGCCTGCCGCTCCACCACGCGGCCGAGGCGCGGGCCTTCACCGGCGAGATCGACAATTTCGGACCGCTCGAGGCCGAGACGAAGAAGGCGATCCGCAAGGGGCTCAAGGTCATGTGCCGCGAGAGCCAGATGGCGGTCGCCGCGGCGCAGCGTGCCCTTCACGACTGCGGTCTCACCGCGGCGGCCCGCGAGCCGGAGCGCTTCGGGTGCGTGTTCGGTTCCGATTACATGCTCACGCTGCCGGAGGACTTCACCGCCGCGGTCGCGGCCTGCCGCTCGCCGAGCGGGCAGTTCGAGTACGCGCGCTTCGCCACCGACGGCATGCCCATGCTCAACCCGCTCTGGCTGCTCAAGTACCTTCCCAACATGCCGGCGAGCCACATCGCCATCTACAACGA
>CAWUOA010000734.1:0-1636 GCA_963923225.1 uncultured Planctomycetaceae bacterium | reverse complement strand
GGGCCGAAGGGGGATGTCGGGCCCGCCGGCCCTCCGGGTCCGGCGACCGGGCTTCACACCTCGGGCGTGCGCGACGTCACCTCGTCGATGCGTCTGCCGGCCGGCGGTGGCATCGACCGGGCGCTGCTGTCGCGCGTCGGCGATACGGTGGAGCTCCACCTTTCCGGTCTGCGTGGCAGCCGCCGTCTCCGGGGGCTCCTCGGCAAGTTGCCCGCCGGGTTCCGGCCGCGGCACACCCAGAGCTTGGTGACCGCGGACGAGAGCTTCCGGCCGGTGCGCGTGAGCGTCGATGGGAACGCGGCGGGCGTCGCCGTGACGCAGCCCGACGAGGTCGATGGCCTGGGGAAGGTGTCGACGTCGCTGGTGTGGCTCACCGACGACGCCTGGCCGAAGGATCTTCCGGGACGCCCCGTGCGTCGCTGACCGGTCGGGAAGCGAGTGGGTGGTAGGCTTTCGGGGGAGTCCGTGCCGCGAGGCCGTCCATGCCCCAAGCCGATCCCCCTCCCGCCCCGGTCGATCCGCGCCGCGAAGGTGCGGCCGATGGCGGCGCCGATCCCCTCGAGCTCCACACGCTCGTCGTCGGCCGTGAGGCGATGGCCTGCCGGTTCGAGGTGGTGTTCAACGCGGGCGAGGTGCCGCACGACACGGCGCTCGGGCTCGCGGCGCTCGATCTGGTCGACGAGATCGAAGGGCGGATCACCGTCTACCGCGATACGAGCGAGCTGGCCCGGCTCAACGCCCACGCGGCCCAGGGATGGCAGCCGGTGTCCGCCGAACTGCTCGCCCTGCTCGTCGAGGCGCGGGCGCTCTTCGAGCGGACCGGCGGCGCCTTCGATCCGGCCGCCGGCCGTCTGGTCCGCGCGTGGGGGTTTCTCCGCCGTGAGGGACGCACCCCCGATGCGGCCGCGCTCGACGCGGCGCGCGCGGCGTCGGGGATGGACGGCGTCGAGATCGACGTCGGGCGGTCGCGCGTCCGCTTCACGAAGCCGGGTCTCGAGCTCACTCCCGGGGCGATCGGCAAGGGGTGGGCGCTCGATCGGGTCGTCGAGTCGCTCCGTGCCGCCGGGGTGCAGAGCGTGCTCGTGCACGGAGGCTCGAGCAGCGTGCGCGCGGCGGGCGTGCAGGGCCCGGCGCTGCCGGGCCGACGCGGATGGCGCGTGGGAATCCGCCACCCGCTCCGCACCGGCAGGCGATTGGCGACGGTCACGCTCGTCGAGGGGGCCCTCGGCACGAGCGGTTCGGGGACGCAGTTCTTCGTCGACCGGGGACGCCGCCTCGGCCACATCCTCGATCCCCGCACGGGGATTCCCGCCGAGGGGGTGCTCGCGGCGACGGTGCTCGCCCCCAACGCCGCCTCCGCCGACGCCCTCTCCACGGCGCTGTACGTCCTCGGGCCGGCGGGGCTGGCCACCGTGGCACCGCCCGGAGGAGACGTCGCCGCGATCCTCGTCGTGCCGTCGCGCAGCGCCTCGAGCGTGCGCGTCCTCACCGCGAACCTCGCGCCGGACCTCCTCGAACCCGACCAGCACGAAGGGGTGGAGTGGGTGAGGGCGGGCTGAGCCGTCGGCGAGCGGAACCCTCGGCGTTCCGCGGCCGACCGAGTGGTCGACGGCCAGGAGGGCGTCGACCACGGGAC
>CAWUOA010000733.1:0-1643 GCA_963923225.1 uncultured Planctomycetaceae bacterium | reverse complement strand
TCGAACGCGGTGAGATCACGCTTCCCTGGAAGTTCGGCGGGCAGGCCGACTACTTCTTCCTCTTCGTCGTCACCTCGATCGGCGTCGGCCTCGGCGTGGCGCTGTTCACGCCGCTGCTCAAGAAGCTCATCCAGGGCCGCGACCAGAACGACCCGGCGCCCTCCGCCGGCCACTGACGCCCCCGCGCCATGCCGCCGCCCCGGCTGCTCCTCGTCACCGTCGACCGCCTCCCGGCCTGGATCCTCCCGGCCTACGGGGCGACGTGGGTGTCGGCGCCGGCGATCGACCGGCTGGCGGCGGAGGGGCTCCTCCTCGACAGGGCGATCGCCACCTCGCTCGATCCGGATCGCACGCTCGCGGCCCTGGCCGGCGGGCTCGCCGCCGCGGCGCGCGACGCGGGCCTCGACCCGGTGCTCGTCACCGACGACGAGGCGCTCGCCTCCCGCGAGTCCGGTGCGATGCTCGTGGAGACATCGCTGCCGCGCCGTCGGGCCCGGGACGTGGCCTCGACGGCGCTGGGCCGCCTGTTCGCCGCGGCGCGCGAGTCGATCGGCCGTGGTCACCGTC
Organism: uncultured Planctomycetaceae bacterium; assembly: GCA_963923225.1. Classification (GTDB taxonomy): domain Bacteria; phylum Planctomycetota; class Planctomycetia; order Pirellulales; family UBA1268; genus QWOP01. The sequence goes on along the minus strand of CAWUOA010000733.1, from coordinate 1,076 downwards.
TCGTATGGATCCACGCGGCGAGCCTCGGCCACGTGTGGGACGCCCCCGAGGCGTTCGACGAACCGTACGTCGATCCGGAGGATCCCGCCCCGCCGGGGGGCGCCGCCGCGCCGAGCCTCGTGGTCGACGCCGACACCGATCCCGACCTCGTGGTCGGATGGCGTCAGCGCATGGCGGGGCAGGTGTCGCTCCTCGACCGTCTCCTCGGCGAACTGGTTTCCTCGCTTCCTGGCGACGCCGAAGGGTGGGCCGTCGGACTGGCGGGGGTCCGCGGCATGCCGCTCGGGCTCCACGGCTGGATCGGCCAGCCGCCGGAGGAGGCAGCCGAAGGGCCGCACGCCGAGTCGATCCATCTCCCGGTGATCCTCGTCGATCCCCGGCGCCGGATGGCGGGGCAGCGGTATCCGGGGCTCGTCACGCCAGCCGACGTGGGGGCCACGATCCGTGACCTGCTCGGACTCGGGGCCACGGCGGCGGCCGAGGATCGAGCCGACCCGGGCCGTTCGCTCGCCGGGCTGTTCGTCGACTGGTCGCACGCGGACCGCGACCGGGTGATCGGCGTCGCGCGGGGGAGCGTGTCGGTGATGACCTCCGCCTGGCACTGGATCGGCGGCGCGGGGACCGACGACCAGCGCGGCGTGGATCTCCGAGGGGAGGGCAGGCCCGCGGGCCGGCTGTACGCATGGCCGGACGACACCTTCGAACGCTGCGACGTCGCCGACCGCTGCCCGGACGTCGCCGCGGGGCTCGGGCGGATCGAGGCGCTGGTTCGCGCTGGCCGTGAGGAAGAGGCCCGGTCGGCCCCGCTCCCCTAGCTGTCGGTGAATGACCCTCCCGGCCGAGGCACGGTCGGCCGAATCGCCCGCATCGGACACCTCCGAAGAAGGCGGGGGCGTACGGGGGGGCCCCGCATCCAGGGGTGGATCACGTCGGCCATGGCCTGCTCGGCCGGCAGCGGGAGCGGCGAAGGAGCCCCCTGTGGCCCGGCTTTCCCCGCTCGGGGGGCTGTTTTCCGGCCCCGAAACAGCCGTTGGTCGGCCGCGCCGCCGCCGGCTATCCTCCCGCCCCCCCCGACC
>CAWUOA010000732.1:0-1643 GCA_963923225.1 uncultured Planctomycetaceae bacterium | reverse complement strand
TACACAAGGAGTATCGTCGGCAGCGTCAGATGTGTATAAGAGACAGCGCGATGGCCGTCGATCGGCGCTTGATTCGGTCTTTGCCCGAAGCGTATCGATCCTCCCGCCCGATGAAGGGGCGTCGCGACCGACCACACCCGGCTCCCGAGGAGACGACCGATGAAGCGATCCCTGCACGCCGCGAGGCCCGCCTTGACCGTGCTCGCGGCCCTCGCCGCCGCGCCGGCCTTGGCCAATCCCGGACTCCTCCACAAGCATGCCCGCTCCCTCGGCGCCCCGATGGCGCTTCCCGGGCAGGCGTCGGGCGCCGTCACCGCGGCGGCTGGCGGCGCGACCGTCACCGTGGTCGGCGGAGGTGCGGCCCCCGTCGTCACAACCACGACGCTCCCGGCGGCGAACGACGCCGGCGTCGTCACCACGGTCGTCGCCGGCAACGCTGCGGGGAGCACCGGCGTGGTGGGCGTCGCCCCCGGAATGCTCCCGGTGCCGATCGACGCCACGGCGATCGATCCGGGCATGGGCGTCGACGGCGGGCCGGTGTGCATCATGGTGCCGATCGACGGCGACCCGGCCCCGATCGGCGGCGCGGTGACCGGCGGGCCCGTCCACATCCATCACCGCCTGGCGCCGGGCGCCGTCGGCGGGAGCCCCGGCATCGAGGGCCTGCCGGCCGACGGCGTGGTCGATCCGGGCCGCGTCGAGCCCGGTCTCGTGACGATCATGCCTTTCCCGGTCGACGCGATCCCGATCGACGGCACCGGCACCGTCGACCCCGCGACGGCAGGGGCCATCGCGCCGACCGGATTCGTCCATGCCTGGCGCGGGGGGCCAGGTGGCGAAGGAATCCAGCCTCTGGCGACGGCGACTGCCACCGCGCTGCCCGCCGCCGCGCCGAACGCCGCAGCCTTGCCGTCCGCGCGGGCCGGCGGGCTTCCGGCCCGCGCGGCCGGCGTGCGCGGCGACGCCGTCTCCGAACTCCATCGTCATCGTCCCGCGTCGGCCCCCGGCGCGACGGCGGCCTCGGGCACGGCGCCCGCTCCCGGCGACGGCGGCGCGTCCGCGGCCGGAAGCGCCTCGGCGGTGGCGGCCGGCGTCGCACGGGCGGGCGCGGCCCCTGCGGCTGCGGGCGCCTCAGGCGCGGCGGCATCGCCGCGGTGGCGCGACCGGTTGCGGATCGCCTGGCCCGGCGCGAAGTGAGACGGGGCGGTCGATCGGGGGCGTCACTTCCCCGTCACGTCGCGGCGCAGGGCCGAGATCCGGCGGACCACCTCGCGGATGTCGTCCTCGCCCACGTGGACCTCGCGCAGCGTCGTCACCAGATGCTGCGTGAAGAGCGTGAAGTGACGGATGCCGATGCCGCGGCCGGCGTGGACCCGCGCCAGATCGCCGCCGCCGTACTCGTGCGGCCCGTCGAGCGCCGCGCCGAAGTACTCGTGCTGCATGTGGACGAGCTTGTCCATCGGCGTCTTGCGGAAGAAGGGCTCGAGCTCCCCGTCGGCGAGGATGCGCGAGTAGAAGGCCAACAGCATCCGCCGCACTCCGGTCTCGCCGCCGAGTCGTTCGTAGAGCGAGTCTTCCGGGCGCGGGGCAGGCTGGGAGCTGTCTCTTATACACATCTGACGCTGCCGACGATACTCCTTGTG
>CAWUOA010000731.1:0-1667 GCA_963923225.1 uncultured Planctomycetaceae bacterium | reverse complement strand
GTCAACGCCATGCACATCACGGCGAGCGTGTTCATCAACGACGACGAAGCCGGCCTCCACGCCGATTATCGCCACTGGCTCGAAAAGCTCGCCCCCTTCGACGCGAGCCCCCGCACCTACGCCCACAACCGCACCGGAGAGGACAACGCCGACGCGCACATGAAACGGCAGATCATGGGCCGCGAAGTGGTCGTGGCGATCACGGAGGGCCGCCTCGACTTCGGCCCCTGGGAGCAGATCTTCTACGGCGAGTTCGACGGCCGGCGGCCGAAGCGGGTCCTCGTGAAGGTCATCGGGGAGTGACCGGCAGCGCCCGGGCGGTCAGGTAGGCGAGGAGGTCGCGGGCCTTCGGCGGGAGGGTGGCGTCGTCGCAGACGACCGTCACGGTCACGCCGCCGCGCGTGACGGCGATCGAGTACTGCTTCCGGTCGCGGGCCGCGGGGGAGCGCGTCTCGCACGAGGCCGACAGGCCCGAGCCGTCGACGAGCCGCTCGAACTCGGCGCGTTGCGGAGCCGCCATCGCCGCCGCGTCGAGCGTGCAGCCCTTGACGAGCCCCGCGAACCCGCCCGACTGCGTGAACACCACGCGCGGCCCCTCCTCCACCGGCCCCGCGTTCACAGCCCCACCTGCTTCCAGGCCGTGGCCACCGCCTTCTTCGCCTCCTTGCCGAAGCGGGCATGGTCGGCGGCGATCTGGATCGAGATCGCGGCCATGTCGGCGAACTGGCTGCGGCTCGAGAGCTGCAGCAGGGCGTCGTACCAGATCCGCCCCGCCGTCTCCCACGCCGGGCCGCCGAGCGCCTTGGCGACGAGCACGAACGCCCGGTTGGGGATCCCGGAGTTGAGGTGCACGCCGCCGGAATCGGCCGCCGTCTTCACGAAACCGTTCATGTGGCCCGGCTGCGGGTCGGTGCCGAGGAGCGGGTCGTCGGCGTAGGCGGTGCCGGGGTGCTCCATGTCGCGGATGCCGCGGCGCGTCGGCGCCGGCACCAGGACCTCCGCCCCCACCAGCCACGAGGCCTTCTCCGCTTTCTCGCCGAGCTTCCATTGGCGGACGAGGATCCCGAAGACGTCGGAGAAGTGCTCGTTGAGCGCGCCGGACTGGCCGGAGTAGACGAGGTTGCTCGTGAACGACTGCACGCCGTGCGTCAGCTCGTGGGCCACGACGTCGAGGCTGCGGGTGAATCGCTGGAAGATCTGCCCGTCGCCGTCGCCGTAGGCCATCTGGGCGCCGTCCCAGAAGGCGTTGTCCATCGGCTGGAAATTCCCCGCCGGCCCCGGCTCGCCGACGTGGACGCTCGAGAGCAGCGTCATGCCGGCGTCGTCGAGGGAGTTGCGGGAGAAGAGCTCACGGTAGAAGTCGTAGGTGTCGCCGGCATGGTCGTAGGCTTCGTTCACCGCCGCGTCCGCGGTCTTCTTCTCTCCCTCGCTGCGGACGAGTTTGCCGGGGAGCGCGTCCTTCCCCCGGGCGTCGTACACGAGCCGGTGCTTGGTGGCGGCCGGCGACGGCACGGCGAGCATCCCGGGGACCCCCTGGGAGGCGAAGGAGCGCACCGCCCGCACCGCGGCGGATCGGGAAAGTCCCGCGATCGCCCGGTCGCGGACCTTCGGATCGGCCGCCCGCGCGAGCCGGTCGAGCATGTAGGGGGGGACGATGCACTGGATCG
>CAWUOA010000730.1:0-1676 GCA_963923225.1 uncultured Planctomycetaceae bacterium | reverse complement strand
GCTCTCCCTGTTCGCGAGGGCTCTTCGCGGCAGCCCTTCCCCACCGGCCGGGACGCCGACACTCTACCACGCTTCCGCTCCCGGGCGCCTCGGCCGCGCGGGTATCGTGGGCGACGGACATTCCCCCGGAGGACGCCGCCGATGCCCCGGCCTTTCCCGCCGCCGCTCCTCGCGGCCCTCCTCGCCATCGCCCTCGCCGCCTCGCCTGCCGGGAGGCTCGCCGCGGCGCCGCCGAATCTCGTCCTGATCCTCGCCGACGACCTCGGCGCCCACGACCTGGCCTGCACCGGCGGCGATCTGGTCCGGACCCCGGCCCTCGACCGACTGGCGGCGGAGGGGCTCACCTTCCGCCGGGCCTTGGCGCCGGCACCCGTCTGCACCCCGTCCCGGGCCGCGCTGCTCACCGGCCTCGCCCCGGCGAGGCTGGGGATCACGATCTGGTCGGAGGGGGCCCGTGAGCCAGGCGACGACCACCCTCTCCGCGAGGCCCCGTCGCTGGCCGATCTGCCCCTCGGGGCGGTGACGCTGGCGGAGCGTCTCGCGGAGGCGGGATACCTCACGGCGAGCGTCGGCAAGTGGCACCTCGGCGACGCCGACCATGCCCCCGAGACGCAGGGCTTCGAGGTCAACATCGGCGGCACCCACTGGGGGGCGCCGGTCTCCCATTTCTTTCCCTGGCGCGGCGTGCGGAAGGGGGGCGAGGTGCGCTACGTCCCCCATCTCGAGTTCGGCCGCGAGGGGGAGCATCTCACCGACCGACTGACGACCGAGGCGATCCGCGTCGTCGACCATGCGGCCGACGCCGGCCGTCCCTTCTTCCTGCTGCTCTCCAGCCACGCTCCGCACACGCCGATCGAGGCGAGCCCGGAGCGGATCGCCGCGGTCGAAGCGCGCATGCGACCCGGCCAGCGCCACCGCAACGCCGCCTACGTGGCGATGGTGGAGCAGCTCGACGAGAACGTCGGCCGGCTCGTCGAGCGACTGGACCGCCTCGACCGCTCGCGCGACACCGTCGTGATCTTCACGAGCGACAACGGCGGCTACCTCGGCACCGACGCCCGCGGCGAGCAGGTCACCGACAACTTCCCGCTCCGCTCGGGCAAAGGCACGCTCTACGAAGGGGGCCTGCGCGTGCCGCTGCTGGTCCGCTGCCCCGGCCGCGTGCCGCAGGGGGCGACGTGCGACGAGCCGGTGATCCTCACCGATCTGTTCCCCACGCTCCTGTCTCTCGCCGGGCTCGGCGTGGACACGAGCCCCTGCGACGGCGTCGATCTCGCCCCGCTCCTGGCCGACCCCGCCGTGGCGCTTCCGCGCGACGCCCTCTTCTTCCACTATCCCCACCACTACCACGCCCCACCCACCGGGCCCGCGAGCGCCCTCCGCACCGCGCGCCACAAGCTCGTCGAGCATTACGCGGCCGGCACCGACGGCGCACTCGCCCGCCGCCTGGAGCTTTTCGACCTGGAGTCCGATCCGGCCGAGGCGCGGGACATCGCCGCCGAGCGGCCCGCGCTCGCCGCGGAGCTCGCCGGCCGACTCCACCGCTGGCTCGAGGACACCGGTGCGAAGCTGCCTGCCGTGGCGCGGTGACCGTCAGCCCCAGATCGGCCACACGCGGCCACCGGCGTGTTCGAGCCGGTCGAGGCGGGTGTCGTAGAGCCGCTCGAAGAGCTCCT
>CAWUOA010000729.1:0-1678 GCA_963923225.1 uncultured Planctomycetaceae bacterium | reverse complement strand
GCTGGATCGTGAGGAGGTAGTTGGCCAGGCCGGTGAGGATCAGGAGCGTGATCGCCCCCATCACCCACTTCATCCACGCCCGGCGGACTCCGGCGTGGATCCGGTCCCGCGTCTGGTCGTCGACGTCCTCGAGGGCCGGCAGGAGGGCGAAGCGGGAGAAGACGAGCCCCGAAAGGGCGGTCACCGCGGCGAGGACGTGCCCCCAGCGGAGGAGGAGGCCGAGCGGCTCCTGGAATTGCTTGACGAGGTCTTCCATGGGGTCCTTTCGGGGCGCGGAGCGACGGGAGTCGGCGTGCCGCGGCGCCTGTGGCGGTGCGGCTGCGGTCCGGGCAGAATCGTACCCCGGCGGTGCGCGGCGAGGGAAGCCGCCGCGGCCTTTTCCCCGGAGCCCGCCATGGACGAGATCCTCCTGCCCGGCGTCGTCCCTCACGAGCGCTGGATGCGCGTCGCGCTCGAGGAGGCGCGGGCCGCCGAGGCGGAAGACGAGGTGCCGGTGGGGGCCATCGTGGTGGCCGCGGGGCGGATCGTGGCCGCCGCGCACAACCAGCGCGAGCAGCTCGCCGACCCCACCGCGCACGCGGAGATGATCGCGCTGACGCAGGCGGCGGCGGCGCTGGGCTCGTGGCGGCTCGAGGGCTGCACGCTCTACGTCACGCTCGAGCCCTGCCCGATGTGCGCCGGCGCCATCCTCCAGGCCCGCGTGCCGACGGTCGTGTGGGGCGCGCCCGATCCCAAGGCGGGGGCGGTGGAGTCGCTCTACCGGCTCTTCGAGGATTCCCGCCTCAACCACCGCGTCGACCACGTCGGCCGCGTCCTCGCCGACGACTGCGGCCGGATCCTCTCCGACTTCTTCCGTCGCAAGCGGTCGAAGGGGCAGGGCTGAGGCCCGGTCGCCGCGACGGCGCGACGGCTCAGCGGCGCTCGCCGATCGGCACGAAGTCGCGGAGCGTCTCGCCGGTGTAGACCTGACGCGGACGGCAGATCTTCTTCGTCGGCGAGTGGTGCATCTCGATCCAGTGGGCGATCCAGCCGGGGAGCCGGCCGATGGCGAAGAGCACCGTGAACATCTGCACGGGGATGCCCATCGCGCGGTAGATGACGCCGGAGTAGAAGTCGACGTTCGGGTAGAGCTTCCGTTCGACGAAGTACTCGTCGGCCAGGGCCACCTCCTCGAGCTGCTGGGCGATGTCGAAGATCGGGTCGTGGCGGGAGATCTTCGCCAGCAGCCGGTCGCAGGTGGCCTTGATGAGGCGGGCCCGCGGGTCGTAGTTCTTGTAGACCCGGTGGCCGAAGCCCATGAGGCGGAAGCCCGAGTCCTTCTTCTTCGCCAGGTCGACGTACTTCTTCACGTTCCCGCCGTCGGCCACGATCTTCTCGAGCATCTCGACGCAGGCCTGGTTGGCGCCACCGTGGAGAGGTCCCCACAGGGCGCAGATGCCGGCGGAGATGCTCGCGAAGAGGTTGGCGTCGCTCGACCCCACCATCCGCACCGTCGACGTGGAGCAGTTCTGCTCGTGGTCGGCGTGGACGATCAGCAGCATGTCGAGGGCGTCGGCGAAGTCGGGGTCGATGTGGTACTCCTCGCACGGCACCGCGAACATCATCTGCAGGAAGTTCTCGCAATAGCTGAGGTCGTTCCGCGGATAGATCAGCGGCTGGCCGATCGACTTCTTGTGCG
>CAWUOA010000728.1:0-1682 GCA_963923225.1 uncultured Planctomycetaceae bacterium | reverse complement strand
TGTTCGTCCACAAGGACGAAGGGCCCGGCATCGATCCCGCCTTGGCCGACAAGGGGCACGATTGCACCCGCGACGACCCCCGGCTCTCGGGCTTGATCGACCACGTGCCCCGGCTGACTTTTTCGCAACTGCTCCGGGGCCTGCCGGCCGAGTCTTGGAGGGAACTGGCGCGGACGACGCCGGCCCACGACCCCGATCTCGTCGCCGCGATGTCGGCGCGCGTTCGCGACTTCCTCCGCTGATTCGCGAGCCGAGGAGACCCGACGACCGGCACGGCCGTCCGTCGTCACACCGCTCCCCGGGTCAAGGGCCCGCCTGCTCCGGAGCGGGAGCGGGAACGCGGACGCCGACGTGGGGCAGCGTCCGCGACCGGATGGCGAGCCCGTGCCGCTCGCAGAACGCCGCCAGCCGCTCCCCGGCGTCCGGGGACATGATGTCGACTTCGAGAAAGCGAGGCGAGCCGGCGAAGTGCTCGTGGAGCAGGCGCTCGTGCTCGTGGCACTCTCCCCGCCAGTGCGCTTTCAAGTCCTCGAGCGAAAACCGCTCCTCTCCGGACCTCCAGGCGAGGATCGCCCGGTAGGCCTCGGCATACCGGCCCTGGGCGTGAGCGAGTCGCGACTCGATCCAGTCCTCGACCGGGCGGACGTTGTAGACGAACAGCGACCCGGGATACTGTGCGTCGAGCAGTGCGAACCAGCGGTAGGCGTGGATGAGCCGCCCGGGAGGCGGCACGAATTCTTCGGAAAACGCACCATACGAACCCCAGGCCACCGACTCCATGTCGGAGAACACCGTGTAACGCTCGTATCCCTCGAGCAGCGGCCGGCCCCGATCGTGGTTGCTCGCCATCGCCTCCGCCAGCCGGCGTTTGTCCCAATGGACCCCGGCGTGACCGTTGTCCAGGAAAAACTTGTGGATCGACTGGGTGCCGGTCTTGTTGTGGCCGACGACGAAGACTCGCCTCGCTGTTTCCACGGCTGATCTCGGAGTGTGTCGCACGGCGAAGGCGACGGGGTGAAGGCCTCCCTCGGCCGCCGGAGACTACCGCAGGGGCCCGGTGAGAGACTACGCTCGCTCCCTCGAGGACATTCACGCACCCGGGGAATCCCCGCCATGCCCACCGACAAGCCGATCCTCTTCCTCCTCCGCGCCGGCTTCCCCGACCCCAAGCACGGTCCGGGCGGCTTCTTTTGCCCCGAGTGCACCGCCGTGACGGGGATCCTCTGGTATTACCCCGAAGTCGCGGCGAAGCTCGACATCCGCCAGGTCGATGCCCCCCGGCCGCGGCCCGACGTGGTGGCGCTGGTCGGCGAGGAGCATCAGTCCTGCCCGGTCCTCGTCCTCCCCGAGGGAGACCTTCCCGCCGGCGTCCCGGTGGCGAAGGGGCGGGCCTTCGTCTCCGGACCGGAGGCGATCGTGGCCTTCCTCGCCGATCGCTACGGCACGGCGCGGTCGCACTGATTGAGTGCGTCGTGCCGCCGCCGCAGGGGTTGAGTGCGTCGTGCCGCCGCCGCAGGGGGATGAGTGCGGCGTGCCGCCGATTGGGACTATCGCGGTGCCCTGGCGCCGCGTGGGATCAGCCGCGGCGCCCCGACGCCGCGTGGGACCAGTCGCGGCGCCCCGACGCCGCGTGGGACCACTCAGCGCGGCTGGCTGGTGAGCTGCACCAACGCCTCGATCGC
>CAWUOA010000727.1:0-1684 GCA_963923225.1 uncultured Planctomycetaceae bacterium | reverse complement strand
GTTCCAGAACGAGGTCCGCAACGCCTCCATGTGGCACGAGTTCCCCGTGTCGGTCGGGCCGGGGAGGGATCCGATCGTCGTCATGGCCCCGAAGGAAGCCCTCCCGCGCGACCTCCGCGTCCACCTCCGCGGCAACCGTTTCCAGCTCGGAGCCGTCTCCCCGCGCGGGATTCCGGGAATCTTTCGACGTCCGTCCGCCGTCGGGGCGGCGGATGATTCCGGCTTCGCCGGCGTCCCCGCACCGTTCGCGACCACCGGGGGAAGCGGCCGGCTCGAGCTCGCCCGCTGGATCGGCGCCCCCGACAATCCGCTCACACCGCGGGTCGTGGTGAACCGCATCTGGCAGCAGCACTTCGGCCGGGGGCTCGTCGCCACGAGCGACAATTTCGGCACCCGGGGCGAGGCGCCCTCCCATCCCGAGCTCCTCGACTGGCTCGCGCGGCGCTTCCTCGAGGAGAGGATGAGCCTCAAGGCCCTCCATCGCCGCATCCTCGGAAGCGCCACCTTCCGCCGCTCGACCGCGGCGCCTGCGTCGTTCGCGGCCGATCCGGAGAACCGCTGGCTCGCCCGCCATCCGCGCCGCCGCCTCGCCGCCGAACAGCTCCGCGACGCGATCCTCGCGGCGAGCGGCCGGCTCGACCGCACCCCCGGAGGCGATTCGAGCGCCAAGGTGCTCCTCGAGAAGGCGGAGGACATCGGCGCCTTGATCAAGCCGAACCGGCTGGCGGCCGACGATCCCAGCTACGGCCAGTCGATGCGGCGTTCGCTCTACCTGCCGCAGGTGCGGAACATGCTCCCCGACGTCCTGGCGCTCTTCGACGCCGCCGATCCCAACGGCGTCACCGCGGCCCGCAACGAGACCACCGTCGCCTCGCAGGCGCTCTTCCTCCTCAACAGCCCCTTCGTCGCCGCCCAGGCCGCCGCCTTCGCCGCCTCGCTGCTCGACGGCGCCGCGGCCGACGACGCGGCACGGGTCGATCTCGCCTGCCGCCGCGCCTTCGGCCGGCCGGCCGCGCCCGACGAGATCGCCGAGGCACTCGCCTTCCTCGCCGACCGCACGGCCGGCACGGCGGAGTCGCCCGACGCGGCCACGCGCCGCGCGGCCGCCTGGCAGGCCTGGTGCCACACGCTTCTCTGCTCGGCCGAGTTCGCCTACCTCGAGTGACCCCATGAGCCATCGCACCCGACGGGACTGGCTCCGCGACGCCGCCTGCGGCTTCGGCCACACGGCGCTTCTGTCCCTGCTTGCCACCGATCGCGTCGCGGCCGAGCCGCCGACACAGGCCCGCCCGGCCTCCCCGCTCGCCGCGAAGCCGCCGCACTTCCCGGCGCGGGCCCGACGCGTCGTGTTCCTCTTCATGCACGGCGGGGTGTCGCACGTCGACACCTTCGATCCCAAGCCGACGCTCGCGGCGATGAACGGCCAGCCGCTGCCGCTGGCCAAGCCCCGCTTCGAGTTCGCCCCCACCGGCAACCTCCTCGCCTCCCCCTGGGCCTTCGCCCGGCACGGCCGGTCGGGCCTCGAGATCAGCGAGCTCTTCCCCTGCCTCGCCGCGCGGGCCGACGACCTGTGCGTGATCCGCTCGATGCACGGCGGCGATCAGGTCTCGCACGGCCCGGCGCTGTTGGCGATGCACACCGGCTCCGGCGTCTTCGCCCGGCCGAGCCTCGGGGCCTGGACGCT
>CAWUOA010000726.1:0-1684 GCA_963923225.1 uncultured Planctomycetaceae bacterium | reverse complement strand
GATGGCCTTCTACGGCACGCCGCTGGAGGAGCCGTGGAACATGGTGATCCACACCGCGCTCGAGGGAGAGGAGCGGGCGGGCAAGATCCGCTACACCTGGAAGGACAACCTCGCCGGCGTCGAGGCGATGGCGGGGGCGATCCGCGCCGGGCTCGCGGCACGCCCCGACATGATCGTGGCCGACGCCGCCGACGGCGACGCCGAGATCCGCGCCCTGGCCGCCGCCAACCCGGGCATCAAGTTCGTGATCGGCACCGCGGCGACGCCGCAGGAGCCGAACATGTCGATCTTCGACAGCGACCTGGCCGAGCCGGCCTACCTCTGCGGCCTGATGGCCGGGAGCCTGTCGAAGTCGGGGACGGTGGGCGTGGTGTGCGGCAAGACCGAGCCGCACGTCAATCGCACGATCAACGCCTTCATCGCCGGCGCCCACGACGCGGGACCCGCCGTGAAGGTCAAGGTGACCTTCATCGATTCCTGGTACGACCCGCCGAAGGCGAAGGCCGCGGCACTCGAGCAGATCGCCGCCGGCGCCGACGTGATCTATGCCGAACGTGAGGGGGCGATCGCGGCCGCGCGTGAAAAAGGCGCGCTGGCCTTCGGAAACCTCGTCGACCAGAACGCCGAGGCGCCGGAGTGCGTGATCACCGGCCCGGTGTGGAACATGACCCCGCTGGCCGACTACATCGTGAAGCAGGCGGCGGCGGGCTTCGTCTCGGCGGAGGATCTCCAGGACTTCTCCACCCTCGCCCGTGGTGGCGCGGCGCTGGCGCCGTTCCACGGCTGGGAGACGAAGCTCCCGCCCGACGTCCTCGAGCTCCTCCGCGAGAAGGACCGGGCCCTCAAGGCCGGCCTCTCCACCCTCGCCCCCGACACCTCCGTGCCGCGGGGGGATTGAAACGGGCCGGAAGACATGCAGGCCGCCCCCGAGTTTTGACAGCAAACCAGCAAACCAGCAAAATGGGTCCATGAAAACGACCCTCGATCTCCCCGACGCGCTGGTCAGGCAAGTGAAGCTGCGTGCCCTCCGCGACGGACGGAAGCTCAAGGACGCGGTGGCCGACCTCCTGCGAAAGGGCCTCGCCGTCGCCGAGGCCCCTGCATCCCGGAAGCCCACGATCGGCAAGGATCGTGTCACCGGCTTGCCGCTGATCGCCTGCCGGCACCCGGCGCCCCCTGGCGAGGAGCTCACGCCCGAGGCACTCGCCGACGTCCTCCTCGCCCAGGAGGCGGCGTGGCACCATGCTCCTTCCCGATAGCAACGTCTGGCTGGCGCTCCTTCTCTCGGAGCATGCGTTCCACCCGATCGCCGCGGCCTGGCTCTCCGGAGTGCCCAGCAGAGGGAGGGTCCTCGTCTGTCGCGCGACGCACCAAAGCGTTCTTCGCCTCCTCACCACCAGGGCGGTGATGGCTCCGTACGGCGCCACGGCACTGAGCAACAGTCAGGCGCTCGAGGTTTGCGACGCGATCCTGGCCGACAAGCGGATCGTTTGGGCGGACGAACCGGCCGGTCTCGACGCCCGCTTTCGGAAATGGGCCGGCTCGCGCGACGCCGCGCCAAAGCTCTGGATGGACGCCTACCTCGCGGCATTCGCCCACAGTGGCGGCCATCGCCTGGTGACCATCGACAGGGCCTTCCGGCAGTTCGTCGGACTCGATCTGGAGTTGCTCGGCGGCTGATCGG
>CAWUOA010000725.1:0-1689 GCA_963923225.1 uncultured Planctomycetaceae bacterium | reverse complement strand
GCCGCGGCCGCGGCCTGGGCGTGGAAGAAGGGATCGTTCAAGAAGTACAGCGCCTGGGTCGGCATGGTCGTCGTCTGCCGCCGCGGCGTGCTGGCGTTGGGATCGGCGCCGTCGAAGAGGGCCAGGAAGGGATGGCGCCGCTGCCGCTGGACCATCAGATAGGCGCTGCGGCGCGGCGTGTCGTACACCGCCACGAACGGCCCGTGCTGCGTGAAGCCCCAGGTGTTCTCGGGGGGGAAGGGATGGGCCTCGGCCGGCGTGGCGTCGAGCGTGCCGGCGGCGGAGAGGAGGCTGTCGCGGATCTCCTCGGCGGTGAGGCGGCGCGGCGAGAAGCGGGCCAGCAGCGCGTTGCCCGGATCGCGCTCGAGCGCCTGCTCCATGCCGGGCGGCGGCCCCGAGCGCCGGTAGGCGGCGGAATCCATGACCAGGCGGTGGAAGGCCTTGAGGCTCCCGCCGTCGGCCTCGAAGCGGCCGGCGAGCCACTCGAGCAGTTCGGGATGGGTCGGCGCCTCGCCGCGCGAGCCGAAGTCGTTCGGCGTGCGCACGAGCCCCGCCCCGAAATGCCACTGCCAGAGACGGTTGACGATCACGCGCGTGGCCAGCGGGCTCCCGGCGATCCATTCGGCGAGCTGGCGCCTGCCGCTTCCGCCGTCGGCCGCGACCGGATCGCCGCCGAGGATCTCGAGCCAGCGGCGCGGCACGAGCGGCCCCGGCTTCTCCGGGTCGCCGCGCTGCTGGAGGGGTGCGTCGTGCGGCTGCCCCTCGACGACGGCGTAGGCCACCGGCAGCGGCGGCTGCGGCGGCACCTCGGGGAGCGGCTCGGACTGCACCTTCCCCAACTCGAGCAGCGCCCCGCCGTAATCGGGGCCGTCGATGCGGGCCAGCGTGAACGACACGCCGTCGAGCGCGGCGGGATGGCCGTCGGCGACGGCGCCCCCCACGGCGTAGCTCCCGTCGGCGGGGCAGACCCAGGCCACGGCGACGGGACGGTCCTGCGCGGGATGGACGAAGAACGCCCGACCGGGGAGGTCGGTCCAGGCCTTCACCGGCTCGCTCGACGTGTTCACCAGGGCGCTGGGCAGGTCGCCGATCGCCCAGGCCACCAGCTCCGGCTTGCCTTCGATCCGCTCCTTGCGCTGGGAGAGGAACGCCGGCCCCCCGGCGGCGGCCGGCTCGACGAAGCACCAGGCGGCGCCGGCGTCGTCGACGAGCGGATTGGCGGGCAGCGCCCCGGCGGCGAGCGCCGGGGTCGACCAGCGCCGTCCGGCGAGGCCCTCCACGGTAGAGGCGACGCATTCGATCGCCAGCTCGACGCGCGTGGTGTCGGCGCCGTGGTTGCCGCCCGGGCTGACGACGAGCTCGAGGACCTCGCCACGTTTCAACTCGACGCCGTGGGGCTTGCCCTCCGGCGCGGCGATCGCCACCGCCGCGCCCTCCCCCACCGCCGCCTGCTGGAGGACGCGCGACTGGCCGCTGCGCAGCGACTCGAGGCGCTTCCGCCGCCCCTCCTCGTCGCGCGCGGCGAGCGCCGCCTCGCGCGCCGCCACCGCCGCCTTCCAGGGGGCGAGCGCCGCGTCGCTCTCGGCCGCGGAGAGGAGTGGAACCATGTCGCGCGGCTGCCCCTTCGCCTCGCAGCCGGGGAAGGGGAACTTCGTGCCGTCGAGGATCCCGTAGAGCGCGTAATAGTCC
>CAWUOA010000724.1:0-1693 GCA_963923225.1 uncultured Planctomycetaceae bacterium | reverse complement strand
GTGACGAACACCGTCGTCATCCCGATCTCGTCATGGAGGCGGCGCAGCCACTGGCGCAGTTCGACGCGGACTTTGGCGTCGAGCGCGCCGAAGGGCTCGTCGAGGAGGAGGATCCGCGGCCGGATCGCGAGCGCCCGGGCCAACGCCACGCGCTGCCGCTGGCCGCCGGAGAGCTGCGCGGGCCGGCGCCCCCCGAGCCCCTCGAGGCGCACGAGCCCCAGGAGCTCGTCGACGCGCGCCTTCACCTCCGCCTGCGGCGTCTTCCGCACCCGCATCCCGAAGGCGACGTTCTCGAACACGCTCATGTGGCGGAAGAGGGCGTAGTGCTGGAAGACGAAGCCGACGTCGCGGTCGCGCGCGTGGCGGTCGGTGATGTCGGCGCCGTCCTCCTCGATCCGACCGGCGTCGGGCCACTCGAGCCCCGCGATGATCCGCAGGAGCGTCGTCTTGCCGGAGCCAGAGGGTCCCAGGAGCGCCAGGAGGGTGCCCTGCGGGACGTCGAGCGAGACCTGGTCGAGGGCCTTGAAAGTGCCGAACGTCTTGCTCACGCCGTCGATGCGGATGCTCATGGTCCCACTCCTCCCGTCGTCGGGTCGGTGCCTGCGTCGATCGACCGCGCCGCCTCCAATTCCTTCGCCTCGGCCTCGAGCCTCCGCTCGATGACGAGCTTGGCCACGAGCGTCAGAAGCGCCAGGCCCGCCAGGACGCTCGCCACCGCCATCGAGGCGGGCGTGCGGTATTCCTGGAAGAGCTTCTCGACGCGCAGCGGCATCGTGTCGGTGGCGCCGGCGATGTGGCCGCTGACCACGTAGACCGCGCCGAACTCCCCCATCGCGCGGGCGTTGGCCAGCACGACGCCGTGGAGCAGCGCCCAGCGGATATTGGGGAGCGTGACCCGGCGGAAGACGTCCCAGCCGCGCGCCCCGAGGCTCACCGCCGCCATCTCCTCCTCCGGGCCGATCGCCTCCATCACCGGCACCAGTTCCCGCACCACCAGCGGCAGCGTCACGAACGTCGTCGCGAGCACCAGCCCCGGCCAGGCGAAGATCACCTTGAAGGCCAGCCAGTCGAGCGTGGGGCCGAGGAGCCCCCTGCGGCCGAAGATCAGCACCAGCGCCAGCCCCGCGACCACCGGCGACACCGAGAAAGGGACGTCGAACAGCGACACCACCAGGGCCCGCCCCGGGAAGCGGAATCGGGCCACGAGCCACGCCGCCGCGACGCCGAAGATCGTGTTGACCGCCACCGCCACCGGTGCCACCGTCAGCGAGAGCCAGATCGCGTGGCGGGTGTCGGGATCGTGCGCGAGCGCCCCCCACCAGGCGGCCGGCCCTCCCGAGAAGGCCTCGACGAACACGCTCGCCAGCGGCACGACGATGAGCAAGCCGACGGTGGCCACCGCGCCCGCGACGAGCAGCATGCCCGGCAGGGTGGAGGCGGTGACGGCGTCGCGGGGCTTGGAGGCCATGGATCGCAGCGGGGTGGAGGGGGCTGGGGTGGAAGGGCTCAGTGGGCTTTCGCCGCCAGACGCTGCTGGAGGACGTTGACGACGACCAGGAGCGACAGCGACATCGCCAGGAGGACGACGGCGATCGCCGTCGCCTCGGCGTAGGCGAACTCCTCGAGCCGCGACACGATCAGCACCGGGGCGATCTCGGTCTTGAATGGCATGTTGCCGGAGACGAACACCACC
>CAWUOA010000723.1:0-1696 GCA_963923225.1 uncultured Planctomycetaceae bacterium | reverse complement strand
GGCGAAGGCGTAGTACTGGTCGTTGGTCCATTTCTCGAGCGGATGGTCGTGGCACTTCGCGCAGCCGATGGACAGGCCGAGGAAGGCCTGTGCGGTGTTCTCCGCCATCGTCTCGGGATCCTGGTGGACGGCGAAGAAGTTGGTGGCGCCGTTCTCCAGGCTCGATCCCCTGGCCGTGACGAGCTCGCGCACGAGCCGGTCCCAGGGGAGGTTCGCGGCGACCCGGTCGCGGATCCACTTCGAATAGGCGTCGACGGCGGCGGGGCGGAGCTTCGAGCCGGTGACGAGGAGCAGGTCGGACCACTTGTAGGTCCAGTAGTCGACGAACTCGGGGCGCGCCAGCAGCAGGTCGGCCAGCCGCTCCCGCTTCCCCGGCGAGGCGTCCGCGAGGTAGCCGCGCACCTCCTCCGGCGTCGGCAGGCGGCCGATCGTGTCGAGGTAGGCGCGGCGGACGAAGGTGGCGTCGTCGCAGGGGGGGGAGGGCTCGAGGCGGAGCTGCTCGAGCTGCGCGAGGACGAGGTCGTCGATCGGGTTCGCCCGCGGCGCCGCGGCGAACGTGGCGGCGGGGAGGTCGTTGGGGAACGGCGCCACGACGCGGGCCATGGCGACGCGCGACGAGAACCAGGCGGTGACCGCGCCGGCTCCGTGGCCCACCGCGGTCACCGTTCCCGCGCCGTCGACGGTGGCGACCGTCTCGTCGGTGGAGGTGAAGCGGGCCCAGCGCGTGACGTCGCGCGCGGAGCCGTCGGAATAGCGGGCCGTGACCACGAGCCGGCCGGAACCGGCCTTGGCGAGGATCGTCTCCGGCGGTGCGACCTCGATCGAGAGGAGACGCTTCCGCTCGGGCGCACGGTCGGGGCCGGGGCAACCGGCGGAGATCCACGCCGCGAGGAGGGCGTAGTCGGGATGGTCGGTGTCGAGACGCTGGCCCCCCTTGTGCGGCACGGCGCCGGTCGGCTTGGTGACCAGCAGGCTCGCGCCGGGATCGGCCGTGTCGACGCGCCGGCCGAGGGCCTCGCGCGTGATCGCGACATGGTCGGCGGCGGGATCGTAGCCGAAGAGGGAGAGACGGAAGCCCCCCTTGCCGGCCAGCGCCCCGTGGCAGCCGCCGGAATTGCAGCCGTGCTTGGAGAGGGCGGGGACGATGTCGAGCTCGAAGCTCGGCGTCTCGCCACGGGCCGCCGGCATGCCGAGGGGGACGAGGAGCAGGATGGCGAGGAGGCGGTGCATGGTGTCGGGGAGGATGGTTCGGGGTGTCCGAAGCGGAAAAGGTCATGGATGACTTTTTCCACGGAGATTCAGAACAGCTCGAGGATCGGCGAGGTGCCGAAATCGGTCAGGGGAAACGGGCGGCCGGCGGGGCCGGGGAGGATCGTGCCGTGGTCGAGGCCGAGGGAATGGAAGATCGTGGCGACGATGTCGCCGGGGCCCACGGGCCGCTCGGCCGGGAAGCCGCCGATGGTGTCGCTCTTGCCGATCGCCCTGCCCCCCTTCACCCCGCCGCCGGCGAAGGAGCAGGTGAAGCAGCCGGGCCAGTGGTCGCGGCCGCCGGCGGGATTGACCTTCGGCGTGCGGCCGAACTCGGCCAGCGTGGTGACGAGGGTCTCGTCGAGGAGGCCGCGCTGGGCGAGATCCTCCACGAGCGCCGAGTAGCCCTGGTCGTACATCGGGCAGACGATCTCCTTCATCCCGGCGA
>CAWUOA010000722.1:0-1701 GCA_963923225.1 uncultured Planctomycetaceae bacterium | reverse complement strand
CCCTTGATGAGGTTGTGGCGGCCGTCGAAGGTGGGCACCGAGAAGTCGTCGTAGAGCGGATGCACCTCGAAGCCCTCGTAGGGCATGATCGGTGTCCGCGTCCACTGCCAGACGTTGCCGACGACGTCGCAGAAGTCCCCCTGGACGAACCGGGTCACGGGGCAGCTCGAGGCGAACCATTCGAGATTGACGTTGCCCGGGGCCTTCTCCCAGCGCGGCTGGTCGGTGTCGATGCCGTCGCGGAGCGCCTTCCACTGCGCCTCGGAGGGGAGGCGGACCGCGAGGCCGGTCTCACGCGCCTTCCAGGCGCACCAGGCCTGGGCCTCGAGGCAATTGATCTCCACCGGCCAGTCGAGGGGCAGGGGGATCTCGTCGAGGAGGTTGCGCTGCCGCCATGCGCCCCCCTCCCGCCGCCAGAAGCGCGGGTGCTCGGCGCGCGTGTAGCGAAGCCAGCCTCGGCCCTCCTCGGTCCACAGGCTCTCGTCGCGGTAGCCCCCCGCCTCGACGAACTCGAGAAACTCGCCGTTGGAGACGAGCTGCCGGGCGGCGCGGAACGGGGCCAGCCGCACCTCCTCGTGGCCGTATTCGTTGTCCCAGCCGTAGGTGCGGTCGTCGTCGGCCTTGCCGAGGCGGACGGTGCGGCCGGCCACGTCGATCCAGGGATTCTCCGGCCGCGGCCCCGCCTCGCGGCAGGTGCGCCACAGGGCCCGCTCCTCCGGCGGCAGCTCCGCCTCGCGGCGCAGGTCGGCCAGCGGCATCTGACGGAGGATCGCCGAGGAGGTCTCGAGGTGGATCCGCTCGTGCTCGATCCCCATCAGGATCACCCAGGCGGGCGAATCCTGGCGGATCGGCAGCTCGAGCGGCATCGTGCGGATGAAGGCGTCGACACGGCGGCGGACTTCGCGGCGGTACTCGCGCACCGCCGTCACCGTGGGCCAGTCGTAGTGGGCGGAGTTGAGGTCGTCCCACGACATCTCGTCGACTCCCACCGCCATCATCGCCTCCATCCGCGGATCGACGCGCGAGGTGAAGAGGCGGGCGACGAAGAGCTTGTTGACGTAGAACGTCGCCGGGTGGGCCAGGTAGAAGATCGGCGGATGACGGAGCGGTTCGTGGCGGACGTAGAACGCCGCGTCGTTCCGGACGAGGTCGAAGAGGCGCTCGTCGATCTCGCAGGTGCGGTGGAAGTAGGCGAGGATCTCCTCGCGCTTGGCCGCCACCGGATCGGCCGCGGCGGGATCGCCTTCGAGGAGCGGCGTCTTGGTGGGAACGAGGGACGCGATCGCGGAGAAGGGGAGAGGGGAGCCGTCGACGTCGAGGGGACGGGCTGCGGCGGAGGATCCCGCGGGGGTCATGGCCGGTTCCTAGGGCGCGCGGTCGAAAATCTCCCCAACTCTAGCACCGGCCCGGAGCCCTTCCAGGAGCGGCCGCGGGATCGGATTGGCGGCCCCGAGGAGGGCGCCGACGACCGCGCCGCGGTGGCAGTTGTCGCCGCCGCAGAGGGCATTGGCGAGGATTCCGGCGGCGAAGTCCCCGTGATGGCGCCAGGCGAGGTACAGCGCGGCGGGGAAGGCGTCGGAAATGTAACACGCGCTCGACAGCCGCACTCCCACGACCGTGCGATCGGGCAGACCGCTCCATCCGGCAAACTTCGCCCCCGAGACCCACTCGCGCCCCTCCTCGAGGATCGTCTCACGGAGG
>CAWUOA010000721.1:0-1701 GCA_963923225.1 uncultured Planctomycetaceae bacterium | reverse complement strand
ACGCCGAGCATGGTCTCGGCCCCTCCCAGAAACAGCGCCCCGTCCGGACGGAGGATCGACCGCATCCTGCCGAGAATGTCGGCGCGGGTCGCCACGTCGAAGTAGATCAGGACGTTGCGCAAAAGCACGATGTCGCAGGGGGGGATGCCCTGCCAGGGTTCGACGAGGTTCATGCGGCGCAGCTCCACGCTCCGCCGGCATTCCTGGGAAATGCTCCATTTCCCGCGGAGCCGCACGAAGTAGCGCTCGAGATACTCCGGGGGAAGGCCGCGGCTGACCTCGATGTCGGCGTACAGCCCCTCCCGGGCCCGCGCCAGCACCGGCTCCGAGAAGTCGGTCGCCAGGATCCGCACCGACCAGCCCGCCAGGGCGTCGCGGAAATGCTCGGCGAGGATCATCGCCAGGCTGTAGGCCTCCTGCCCGGTGGAGGCCGCCGCCGACCAGATCACCAGATGCCGGGCGATGGCGCGCTTGCGGATCAGCTCCGGGAGGAGCTGGCGCACCGTCTCGAAGGGGGCCTTGTCGCGGAAGAACGACGTCTCGTGCGTCATCATCGCGTTGAGGACGTCCTGCTCGAGCGCCGGGTCGCGCGAGCCCCGCACCCGGTCGGCGAGCGCCTTGAAGTCGGCCAGGCCGTGGCGGCGGATCACCGGCACGAGCCGCGCCTCGACGAGGTACGCCTTCGCGCGATCGACGACCACGCCGGTGCGCCGCTTGAGGAACGCCGCCAGCGTCGCCAGTTCGGCCGGCTCGACTTTCATGCGACTCCCATCCGGCGTCCGCCGGCTCAGTCATGTCCGGCGTCCGCCGGCTCAGCCGCGCCGGCGCGTACGCAGGGCCACGTCGACCCCCAGGCGTCCCAGCGGCAGGACCGCGTCGGCCAGACCGGCCCGGGCCACGTGCCCCGGCATCCCCCACACCGTGCTCGTCCCCTCGTCCTGGGCGAGCACCGTGCCGCCGGCGTCGCGGATCGCCCGGCTCCCCTCGAGGCCGTCCTTGCCCATGCCGGTGAGGACGACGGCGAGCGTGCCTTCCCTCCACACCGTCGCGGCGCTGCGGAAGAGGACGTCGGCGGCGGGGCGGCAGGAGTTCTCGGGGGGGCCGTCGTCGAGCAGCGCGACGATCTTCGTGCCGCTCCGGGCCACCTTCAGGTGCCGTCCCCCGGGGGCCAGGAGCACGTCGCCGGGGCGCAGCTCCTCGCCGTCGCGGGCCTCGCGCACCGGCAGCCCGCAGATCTTCGTGAGCCGCTCCGCGAGGTGCGCGGTGAACGTGGCGGGCATGTGCTGGACGACGAGCACCGGCACACCGTCGCGGGCGACGAACCCCGGCAGGAACTCCGCCAGCGCCACCGGACCGCCGGTCGACACCGCCACGACCACCGCCGAGACGGGGGCGTCGGGCCGCGTGCGGACCGGCGCTCGCGCGGCGACCGCGGCGCCCGCCGGGCCGGCCGCCGGCCGGCGGCGGAATTGCTTGAGCTTCGGGATCACGTCCTCCCGGATCCTGGCCGCGATCTCCGCCGGATTCGCCCCCTTCGGCTTGGCGACGTAGTCGTTGGCCCCGGCCACGAGCGCCTCGAGGGCCACCTTCGCGCCGCGCTCGGTGAGCGAGGAGAACATCACCACCGGCAGCCGGGGCTGCACGCGGCGCAGCTCCCTGAGCATCGTCAGCCCGTCCATGACCGGCATCTCGACGTCGAGG
>CAWUOA010000720.1:0-1706 GCA_963923225.1 uncultured Planctomycetaceae bacterium | reverse complement strand
AGGTAGGTGAAGAGGTCGCGCGATTGCTCGGGGGAGAGCTTGTCGAGGATCCCCTGCGGCATCACCGACACCGCCGACGGCTCGACGAGATCGATCGCCGCGCGGTCGAGCGCCGTCCACTTTCCCTCGCCGTCGCCGAGCATGAGCTGCCCCTCGCGCGTCTGCAGGACGCCGGTGAGGACGCGGCCGTCGGTGAGGTGGACGACGTGCGTGGTGAAGTCGGGATTGATGGCGAAGGAGGGGTGGCGGACGTCGCGCGTCACGCTCGGGAAGTCGCGGTGGACGAGGTTGCCGAGATCGGGCCCGATCGTCGCCCCGCCGCCGCCGACGGAATGACACTTCGCACACTGCGCCGCCTCCGAGAGGAACACGCGCCGGCCGCGGCCCCAGCTGCCACCGTCGAGTTCGGGGATGCGGCGCGGGCCGGAAGCGATCGCCGCTCCGGCGGGCCCCGCCCAGGGGAGGATGAAGCGGGCGAGCGGCAGCGGCCGTGCGGTGCCGTCCTCGTCGGTGTGGAAGGCGATCGAGAGCCGCGGGACGCGGACGCCGCCGGTGGCAAGCGCGATCGCGAGATCGACCGGCTCCGTCACGCCGGCAGGGGCCGTGAACGTGGCGAGAAAGTCGCCGGCGGCGTCGCGCGACAGGTTCACGGCGAGCGCCTCTCCGGCGACGGCGGCCGAGACCCCGATCTCCCGGTCGGCGGTGATCGTGATCGTGGCGGTCTCCGGGGGCCACTCGTGGTCGAGCGTGCTCCCCGGCTGCACCGCGGGGCGGAGGAGCTGCGTGGCGTCCAGACGCGTGGCGAGTTCGAGCCGGCCCGGTGCGCGGAGCTTCGCCCACAACTCGTCGTGGCCTGCCGAGCCGACGGTGAGCCTGCGCGACACCGCGAGATCGGGATGGGGCATCCAGCCGGCCGCGGTCGGGGTGGCGATCGCGGCGGGAGCGTCGGCCGAGGGAATCCAGCGCACCGCCACGCCATCGGTCGAGGCGTCGACGTCGATCGCGGCGTGCTGGGGGAGCGCCCCGGGCCGCTCGGCCGAGGCATCGGGGGCGGGGCCGGCGGCCCAGGGGAGCGAGACCGCCAGACAGGTGCGGGAGGGAATCGGCTCGGTGCCGAGGATCACCGTGCGCCGGTCGGCCGAGAGCGCCGCCGAGGCGACTTGCAGCCGGTGCCGTGGGGCCATCTTCTGCGCCTGGACGACGGCATAGGGGGGCTCCAAGGATTCGAAACGGTCGCCTGAGCGGACGAAGGCGCCGCGTTCCACGACCGTCCGCTCGGCGAGCCCGGAGAGCGCCGCCGGATCGACGGGCCGGTCGAAGGCGACGCGGAGCTCCCCCGGGCCCTCGGCCCACGCCGTCACCGGCCGCGGAGCGTCGGGCCGTCGGGCCGAGATGCGGAACAGCTTGCCGATGCCCGCCGGCCCCGTGCCCCAGTCGGGCGGCCCCGAATGGCAGGCGACGACGAGATCGCCGTCGGGGGCGACGCAGGCGTCGACGGTGAGCATCTGCAGGCAGGCGACGAGCTGGCTCGCCGCCACGTAGCCCTCGCGCGTCGGCACGAGCGTCGTCCGCCAGAGCTTCCCGCGCGACTCGCCGCAGACCAGCGCGTCGCCGGCCCACCCGGCCCCGCCGAACGGCTTGCCGGAGGCGACGCCCGGATTGAAGACCATGCCGCAGGTCGACTGGTGCTGGGGGCCGTAGTCGAA
>CAWUOA010000719.1:0-1706 GCA_963923225.1 uncultured Planctomycetaceae bacterium | reverse complement strand
CGGGCACGTTCTTCCGCATCGCGTGGACGTGCTCGGGACGGAACATGGCATGGACGCTGCAGTGGCCCTGCCAGAGGATGACCCGGGCCCCACGAATCGTCTCGGGGGCGTTGCCGCCGAGGGAATCCGCGTGCGGGTTCCACACCGCCATCTCGTCGAGGCCGATCCCCATCGTCCGTGCGGTATTGCGGCCGAGGTGCTGGTCGGGGAAGAAGAGGACCCGGCGGCGGCGGGCGAAGGCCCAATCGAGGACGGCGCGGGCGTTGCTCGAGGTGCAGACGATGCCCCCGTGGCGACCGCAGAATGCCTTGAGGCTCGCGGCCGAATTGATGTACGTGACGGGGGTGATCTCGTCGGTGTCGATCACCGTCCCGAGATCGGCCCAGGCATCCTCCACCTGATGGATCGCCGCCATGTCGGCCATCGAGCAGCCGGCGGCCATGTCGGGGAGGACGACCGTCACCCGCCGCCCGCTCCGGGCCGCCACCTGCTCCGGCCGGTTGGCGAGGATGTCCGCGGTCTCGGCCATGAAATGGACGCCGCAGAAGACGATCGCCTCGCAGTCGTCCCGTTCGGCGGCCGAGCGGGAGAGCTGGTAGCTGTCCCCCTGGAAATCGGCGTGGGCGATGACGCCGTCCTGCTGGTAGTGGTGGCCGAGGATCACGAGCCTCCGCCCCATCCTCCGCCGCACCCCCTCGATGCGGGCGGCCAGTTCCCCGTCGGGGAGCGGGCGGTAGTCGGTGAACGGGGCCGGAACCGGGCTGGCGGCGGTGCTGCTCATGGGACCCGAGTATACGGCCGTCGTGCGGCGACCGCCCCGACCGCTATACTTTCCCTTCCTCCGGCCCGACGCTCCGTCCCCGGCCGGGGATTCCAGACAACGACGGCTCCTCACCGGAAAGGCTCGCATCGATGGCGCGGAAAGTGGTGAATCGCAAGGAACTCCGAGCCCAGGCCGACGCCGCGGAGGCCCGCGGCAAGACGACGGAGAAGAAGGAGAAGGTCGCCAAGGAGCCGAAGGCGAAGAAGGAGAAGGCGGTCAAGGAGCCGAAGACCGCCGCCAAGAAGACCGTCCGCAAGAAGGTCGCCAAGGAGGCCCGTCTCAAGGCCTACTGGGGCGTCTTCAACCCGGCGATGAAGCGGCTGGTGCTCTTCGAGTACGCCGACAAGAAGGCGGCCGAGAAGAAGGCGGCCGAGCTCACCGCCTCCTCGAAGGCCACCCACTTCATCCAGCTGGTGAAGGAAGCGATCGCCGAGTGATCCGTCATGCCGCCACCTCCGGCTCCCCTCCCCGTGGTCGACGACCCGCGGTCGGGACGTCGGCGGGGCGGTGGCCGGTGCTCGTGGCGACGATCCTGTCCGGGCTCCTGCTCGCAGGCCCCGGCCTCTCCGGCTGTTCGGCGAAGCCGGCCCGGAAGAAGGGCAAGAGCAAGGCAGCCGCAGCCCGCGCGCGCGAGGAGAAGCCGCTCGTCGAAACTCCGCCGGAATCGACCGCGACGCCGGAGAGCGCGAGCAGTCCCGGGGCTCCCGCCGCCGACGCCCCGGCTCCCGACAGCCCGGACGCCGCGCCAGCGACGGACGCCGAGGCCGAGACGGCCGGCGAGGGACGCGCTGCACCCGAAGCGCCGGCCCCCGCCGACGCGCCGACCGTCGCGGGAGCCACGTCCGACACGCGCCCGCTCGGCGAAGGCGTCGTCCCGCCCGCC
>CAWUOA010000718.1:0-1708 GCA_963923225.1 uncultured Planctomycetaceae bacterium | reverse complement strand
TGTATAAGAGACAGCCCGCCTCCCGGTCATCTCCCCCCGTTTCCCGGCAGGGGAGCCCCGGGTGGCTGCCCGAGTGGGCCGCACCGGGCGACGTGAACGCCTTCTTCGGCCTGGCGCTCGACAACCTCGCCGACCTGGTGCTGGCGGTGTCGCTCCTGGCCACGGTCTTCGGTTATCCGGCCGACTTCGCCCTCTCGCACTTCGTCCCCGGCACCGCGATCGGCGTGGTGATCGGCGACCTGGCCTTCACCTGGATGGCGCTGCGGTTGGCGCGGCGGACCGGACGCCGCGACGTCACGGCGATGCCGCTGGGCCTCGACACGCCGAGCACGTTCGGGATGGTGTTCTTCGTCATCGGTCCCGCGTTCCTCGCGGCGCGCGGCCCGGCCGCCTCGGGTCCCGAGGCGGTCCAGGCCGCCGCCCGCCACGCCTGGCACGTCGGCATGTGCGCGATCGTCGCGAGCGGCGTCTTCAAGCTCGCCTGCGCCGCGGTGGCCGGCCCCATCCGGCGGATCGTCCCCCGCGCCGGACTCCTCGGCAGCCTGACGGCCGTGGCGCTGGTGCTGATCACCTTCCTGCCGCTGCTCGACGTCTTCCGCTCGCCGCTGGTGGGGCTCGTGTCCCTGGGCATCGTGCTGGCCTCGCTCACCGCCGGCATCCGCTGCCCGAAGGGGATACCCGGGGCGCTCGCGGCACTCGCCGTGGGCTGGGCGATCCATCTCGTGGGGGAACGGACCGGGGTGCTCGCCGCCGCGCCGCACGCGGCGCTCGCCGACCCGTCCGCGGGGCTGTGGCCGACGGCCTGGCTTTCGTCGCTGCGCCTGGAATGGCTCGAGGCCTGGCCCGACACCGTGCGCTACCTCCCGATCGTCATCCCCTTCGCGCTCGGCACGGTGGTCGGCGGCATCGACTGCACCGAGAGCGCCGCCGCCGCCGGCGACGAGTACGACACCGGCGCCGTCATCGGCGTGGAGGCGGTGGCCACGATCGTCGCCGGGGCCTGCGGCGGCATCATCCAATCGACCCCCTACATCGGCCATCCGGCCTACAAGGCGATGGGGGGCCGCGCCGGCTACACGCTCCTCACGGCGCTGGTCATCGGCCTGGCGGGCCTCACCGGCACCTTCGCCTGGCTCTACCAGGCGCTGCCGCCGGCGGCGATCTATCCGATCCTCGTGTTCATCGGCCTCGAGATCACGGCGCAGAGCTTCCAGGCCACGCCGGTGCGCCACTATCCCGCGGTGGCGATCGCCTGCGTGCCGGCGCTGGCGGCGCTTGTGAATCTCGAAGCCGACAAGCTCCTCGCCGCGGGCGCGAGCCCCGGCGCCGACCTCGCCGCCGAACTGCTCGTGATCCGGGTTCTCTCCGCCGGCTTCATCGTCACGAGCCTGCTCTGGGCGGCGATGACCGCCGCGCTCGTCGACAGGCGGCTCGGCCTGGCGGCGGCCTGGGCGGCCGCGGCCGGCTTCCTGACACTTTTCGGCGTCATCCACTCCCCCTGGCCCGATGGCCGGCTCTTCCTCCCCTGGAACCTCGCCGACGCCCCCGCAGGAGCGGGCGGCGGGCCCCTCGAGTTGGCCGCGGCCTACGGGCTTCTGGCCCTCCTTTTCGCCGCCTGGGGGGCCGTTGTCCCCGGGAACGGCGGCGGGGCCCGGCCGGAGCGGTGAGCTAAACTGGCAGGGTTCACGAGGACCCCGCATGCTCACCC
>CAWUOA010000717.1:0-1710 GCA_963923225.1 uncultured Planctomycetaceae bacterium | reverse complement strand
CCCTTGTCGGCCAAGGCGGGATCGATGCCGGGCCCTTCGTCCTTGTGGACGAACAAGCCGGGCACTCCCATCGCCATCGCCGGCAGGATCGCGTGCAATCGTGAGGTCACCACGATCCGCGCGGCGGACAGCAAGTCGAGGATCCCCTCGGCTCGATCGAACTTGAACTCGTCGGGCGTCTCCTTGTCGACGATGGCGGAGATGCGGCGGGCGCCGGCCTGCCATTCCGGCGGCATGCCGGCGAGGCGCGCGAGCGTTTCGGAGCCGACCGAGCGACGGAGTTGCCCGCGGTCGCCGAGCAGATCCTCCGCGGGACACCATCCGGTCTCGCGCCGCAGCGACTCGAGCGTGCCGAAGAAATGCTGCCGGGATGGCTCGACGAAGAGCACCTCGCCATCCGATCGGCGGGGCCGGGGGGGAAGGGTCATCGTCAGGCAGCCGGAGTAGTAGGCGTCGATGCCGGCTCCCCGCAGCCAGCGGGTGGTGCTCGTGTCGCGGCAGCCGATCGGCTCGTGCTTCTTCAGATAGGCCAGGGAACGTTCCGCGAGCATGGCCGCCCGTGCCGGACCGGTGGTGACGTGGAAGGAGACGAACAGCGGCACGATGTTCGGTGGCGGCGGCCAGTGCTCGGGGTGGTGCATCCACCATCCGTTCATGATCACCTTGATCGGCCCCACGTCGGCCGTCTCGTGCAGACGCTCGCGCTCCACGATCCGGTCGACCCGAGGCAGGAACCGCCGGGCGGCGATCGATTGGACATGGTCGCCGAGGTTGAGCGTCGGCGAGTGCGCGAGCAGGCCGTATTTCATCGGTCGTTCTCTCCGGTCGATCGGTCGACGCCCGAGAAGAACTCCGGCGGACAGTCGATCAGGCCGAGCGACACCAGTTGCCGGCTCGATTCGTACGTCGTCGTGAACGCGTCGACGAGCGAGACGTCGCCGTCTTCCCCACGCCGCACGATCGATCCGTAGAGATGGCGGCGCACGCAGCCGGGGAGGCGGTCGCCGATCTCGGCCGCCGTCCACTGGGCCGGCGATCCCACGAGCTTGAAATGGAGCAGGACCGCGGTCGCGTCGCATACCGCCGCCGGGGTGATCTGGTGGCTGCTCATGAGGAAGCGGACCGCGCCGCCGCGGACGATCGGGGTCTTGGTGAGGTGGTAGCTGCTGCCGCCGGGCCCCCGGACGCCGCCGCTCCAGGACCAATACGGGCATTCCACCGCACCGAAACGTCGATAGGCCGCGCGAAACAACGGATGGAGCGTCAGGGGATCGTCGCCGGGGCGGAGCTCGGGTCGATGGCCGATCGTCGGTCCGTGCATGTCGAGCATGAACCCCCGGCAGGCCTCGTCGCCCCGTCGCTCCATGTGACGCAGGAGGAGCGCGAGGCCGTGTTCCTCCACGCCCGGCACCACGAGCATCTCGTCGACGTCGACGTACAAGCACCAGTGTCCGGAGCCGAACCGTTCCACGAAACGGTTGATCCAGCGCATCCCTGACGTCGCGCCGGCGTAGCTGTCGGTGGTGTGGAAGACGTGAACGTCGTCCTGTCCGAGCAGGAACCCGGTGCCGCCGTCGGTGGAATCGTTGTCGATCACGTAGAAGCGGGAGACGCCGATCCGCCGGTAGTAGTCGAGGAACCAGGGCAGTCGCCGGGCCTCGTTGCGGATGACGGTGAACAGGAGCACCTCGCCGCCGGACGGCTCGGGCG
>CAWUOA010000716.1:0-1711 GCA_963923225.1 uncultured Planctomycetaceae bacterium | reverse complement strand
TGAAACCGAGGAAGCCGACGTAGAACTCCTTCGCCTTCGATTCGTCGAAGCTGCGCAGGATCGGTACGGCGGGGCGGAAGGTCATGGGCTGCTCCGGCGGGTCGTCGGGGGCGGGGATCGGCGGCCGCACGTCACCGGTCGGCGTCGTGGACGGCGACGAAATCGGAGAGCACCCAGGTGCGGTCGAAGAACGGCTGCGTCGGCGCGTAGAGGCGGAAGTAACTGAACCACCCGCGGCCGGGAAGGGTGCGGATCCAGTTCGACTCCGGCGCTCCGGAGGGACACTCCGGGCCGAACCACAGGTCGACCGAGCCGTCGGCGTTGGTCCGCAGGGGGTCGCGCGACGAGCGGTCGGGCTGGACGCCGGTGTCGACGAAGCAGCGGGATTGGTTGTCGTACACGGTGACCGACCAGAACTGCGCCACCGGCGCCTCCGGGGGAACGTGGAGCCGGTACGACGTGCCGCCGTCGAGCCAGCGCCCCGCGCCGTCGCGCGACGCCTCGAGGTACACCTGACCCGCACCGACGACGCGGCCCATCATCCCCGCCGACACCCCCACCGCCTCGTAGAACCAACTCGTCCGTTCGTCGAACTGGGTCCGCGTGGGCGACTCCTGCGACGTCTCCGCCAGGTTCAGGGAGAACTCCCATCCGCGCCCGGGCCAGACGTGCACCCCGGGAAAACGCTTCGCATAGCCGATCGTGCGCGCCATCACCTCGCCGACGAGCGCGCCTTCGAGGAGGATCGACCGCTGCCTGTCGTCCGGCGCGAAGGGTTTCCCCTTCTCGATCCCCAGCGCCGCGAGCATCCCCAGGATCATCCGGTCGCGCGGCTCCACCGGCTCCTCGTCGAGGATCCGCGCGAGTCCCTCCCAGTAGGCCATCCCGCGAGGCTGCTCGCCGGTCCAGGGCCGGCCCTCGGGGGACAGGTGCCGCGAGGGGGGCGGAGCGGCGGAACTGGCCAACGGATAGAGCCGCAGCGCCCCCGCGGTGGCCCGCGCCTTCGCCGGATCGGGGTCGAGGGCCCGGTGGGCGCACCACACGTTCACCGTCGGCGAACGGACGACGTGGTAGCCCTCGGGGCTGACGTCGGGATCGCCTGGGCCGAGGATCAGGTATTTCCCCCCCTGCCCACGGTCGGGACCGGTCTGCCCCGAATCGGTGAGCGGGCGCTGCCAGAAGTCGGTGACGCCTCCGGCGGTGGCCCCTGCGGGCACCTCCATCACCAGCGGACCGGTGTCCTTCATCGACGGGAAGGCCATCACGTAGGGGGTGGTGGCGTTGGCGGTGAGGAGGCCGAGCTTGTCGACGAAGGAGAAGTAGTCGACCCAGTCGAGGTTGCCGGCGCCGAAGGTGTCGCGGTGCTCGCGCTGCCACTCCTGCATCGCCATCAGCGGCAGCGCCCAGAGATAGCCCTGGCAGGCCCGCTGGAAGTCGATCGTGTCGTAGATCCTGCCGATCGTCTCCGCGGTGGGGTAGCCGCGCTCCAGCTCGAGCCGGCCCGCGCGCGTCTCGACCGCCCCCGTGACCGGCAACCCGGTGTCTGTGCCTTCCGGCTCGTCACGCTTTCCCATCGTCGCCCTCCCCGAGGATCCCACCGCTGCCCCGTCGTCCGCGCCGCGTCGATCCCCGCGATCCGGCCGCGGCCCGGCGGGGCGACATGATCCCATCGGCCCGACGTCGCCGCAACGCCGGCGACGGGATCGCCGAC
>CAWUOA010000715.1:0-1716 GCA_963923225.1 uncultured Planctomycetaceae bacterium | reverse complement strand
GGCTGACCCGGCATGGCCCCGCACGAGTGGACGGCGCTGCGGCGGTGGCTCGCGATCCTCTCGGGCCTCGTCGTCGTCCGCGTGTTGGGGGGCATCCTCTCCAATTACGGGCACTATCTCCCCGCGCCCGATTTCCGTGCCGACTTTCTGGTCGGTCGGGAGGAGACGTTCTTCCACGGCGGCTACCGGGAGGCGTTCGTCGTCCATCTCCTCGCCGGCCCGCCGGCGCTCGTGCTGGCGCTGGTGCTCGCGAACCCGGGTCTCCGCCGCCGGGCTCCCGAATGGCACGCGCGACTCGGCCGGATCGAGGCGGGGATCGTGGCGTTGATCCTCGCGCCGAGCGGTCTGGTGATGGCGATCGAGCCGCTCCCCTGGCTCTCCGCACCGGAGCGCGCGGTGGCCGGCCTCGGATTCGCAACGCTCGCGCTCTTCACCGGATTCTCGGTGGCCATCGGTTTCGCGGCGGCCCGCCAGCGCCGCTTCGCCGACCATGGCCGGTGGATGGCGCGCGTCGTCGCCCTGCTTCTCTCCGCCGTGGTCCTCCGGGTGATGGGGGGGATCGCCTCGGTCCTCGCGCCAGATCTCCCTTGGACCTATCCCGCGAGCGCCTGGGCGAGTTGGCTCCTGCCGCTGCTCGCGGCGGAAGGGTTCCTGCGGAGGAACCACACAGGCACCGTCAGTCGCCGGACGGCGGATCGTCGGCCGCCGGCGTGACGAACGACCGGCGCTCGGCGGGCGAAAAATCCTCCAGATAGACGGGTTGGACGGAGCCGTCGGCGCGCAGCGCCATCACGCCCTCGAGATGCGAACCGGTCGGCCCGGCGGCGAGCACCGCCGATGCCGAGTCCTCCGGACTCATCCAGGGCACCGCCCGCGAGGCCGGCACGTCGATGACCAGAACCGTCCGGGGGTCGGCAGCCGCAAGTTCCTCCCGCGTCGCCGAGCCCTCCGGTCGGACGAGGCCGTCGGGGGAGACGACGAGCTGATAGGTCGTCATCCCGGGGCCGAGGCGGGCACTGGGGCACCGAAAGACGTGCGGCGTCGCCTCGGGGTTCGCCGGATCGATCGACGGCGGCGGCAGCGCCTCGTCGAGGTACGGCAGCAGCAGCACGCGCCAACTCGTCAGCGGCAGGCCATCGGCATCGACGGTGAACGCCGGGGGGAGCGAGCCATGCTCGTCGACATACGCGCGCAGCGCCGCCCCGATCCGCTTCAGGTTGTTCGCGCACGCGGTCCGCCTGGCGGCTTCCGGCACGCCGCGCCGCGTCGCTGGAAGGATGAGGATTCCGACCGCGACGAGCGTCGCCACGATCACCAGCAGCCACCAGCCCACCGACCCGCGGCGGCCTCCGGCAAGCATCGTCGAGCGTCCCATGACCGGCTTCTCCCGCGGTTCCCGATTCATCCCCCGTCGGGCGATTATCCTCTCTCGAAGGCTTCCACCACAGTCCCGCCGGGCGGGATGCCGCCCGCCACCGCGAGGAGAGCCGCCATGGGCCCCGCACGTCTCCCATCCGCCCCGCTCGGTCCCTCGCGTCGCCGGCGGCTCCTCGCAGCGGTGGCCCTGGTCCTCGTCCCCCTCGTCGCCTCGCCGGCCCGCCGCCTCCGCGCCGACGACGACGCCCCCTTCTTCGATGCCGACGTCATCCCCCGGCTCGAGATCCGCCTGAGTGACGCCTCCGCCGAGCGGCTCCGTGCCGATCCGCGGCGCTTCGT
>CAWUOA010000714.1:0-1719 GCA_963923225.1 uncultured Planctomycetaceae bacterium | reverse complement strand
ACGAAGCGCCGCGGATCGGCACGGAGCCGCTCGGCGGAGGCGTCACTCAGGCGGAGTTCGAGCCGCGCGACCGTCGCTCCGTCGAAGAGGTCGGTGTCGGGCTCGCCGGCCTGCGGGCCCGGAGCCGGGAAACAGTGGACCGAGAGTGCCAGGAGCGCCGCGGCGACGGGCCCCCGGCCGAAGCGGGCCCGCACGGGCATCGGTGAAGCGATCGGTATCGGTCCCATGGGATCTCTCGCGGCGGCGGATGCGTCCCGTCGGTGGAATCGGGTTGGGCGGAGGGCTCTCGGAGAGGATACTCGACGGTGTCCAGCGTTCCGGCAGCCTGCGGAGACGACACGATGGGGCGGCGGCGATCGTCGAGACCGGCTCCGACCGATTCGCGGCGCCGCGGTTCGACCCGCTTCTGGGTGCTCTCGATCCTGGCCGGGTGCGTGACGGCGGCGATCCTCCTCCTGCCCCTGTCGCGGGGCGGCGCCCGCGAGGCGGCCCGGCGCACCCAGTGCGGCGATCATCTCCGCGAAATCGGTCTGGCCCTCCGGGCCTACGTCGACGTGCACGGCTCGCTTCCCCCGCTCGCTCCTGTCGATGCCGACGGCCGGCCGGGGGGCAGTTGGCGCGAGGCGCTGCTTCCCTACCTCGACGACGCGGCCAAGGCGGCGCCTGCCGGGGGGGCGCCTGAGGTGTTCCATTGCCCGAGTGCCGGCGTTCCCGCCGGGATGACGACCTATCACCTCGTCGTCTCCCCCGACGGTCTCGTTCAGCGCGACGGCGTGACTTCGGCCGAGACGCTCGCCGCGGCCGCGCCCGACACGCTTCTGGTGCTCGACGTGCCGGCGGAGTTCGCGGTCCCCTGGGCGAGCCCGCTCGATGCGGCGCTCGAGGCGCTACTGTCCGGCCGTCGCGGTCGGCATCCCGGAATCCTGATGGGACTCTTCGCCGACGGCCACGTGGCGGCGATCGGACTCGACGCGCTCTCGCCCGAAGCCCGCAGGGCGCTCGTCACCCCGCAGGCCGACTCTCCGCCCGAGTCGGGCGACTGAACGCCTCCGGTCCGCGCCGCGGCACGAGCCGCTCGACGACGAAGAGCGGCAGGAGCCAACTCGCCCAGGCGCTCGCCGGATAGGTCCAAGGGAGCGTCGGCAGGAAGGAGTCCGCCAAGCCTCCCATGATCCGCAGGACCACCGGCGAAAAGAGGAGTGCCAGCAGCTTCCGCATCCAGCGGCCGTGCGCGTCGTGGTCGCGCCCGCGCGCCGCGAGAAGCCCCCTCGTCGTCGTGACGCCGGTGAGGATCGCGAGCACCCCGAAGCCGAGGCCGGCGACGAACCGTTCCGCCTCGGGGAGCGTCGGCAGAGGATGCCACGCCATCACCATCCCGCTCGGCACCACGCCGAAGAGGACGATCGCCCCCTCGATCCAGCCGAGCCTGCGGTGAGACCGCGGGAAGCGGCGGCGGAACGTGCCGCTGGCCAGGACGAGTCCCAAGAGCATCGCCGGAGGGCCGGCGAGGAGATGGACGATGAAAGCCTCCCGGTAGCCGCCGCGGAAGAAGGTCGCCTCGCGGCCGAGGAGGAAGTCGGCGCGGAAGTCAGGGGAGGGGAGATAGCTCCCGTAGCCGGCGACGATCGTTCCGAGGGACCGCAGGACGACGAGGCCGCAGAGCGTCGCGAGCCACCGCCGCAGCGCCGTCCACTCGTGCGGGGCCATGCCGGGTCAGCC
>CAWUOA010000713.1:0-1722 GCA_963923225.1 uncultured Planctomycetaceae bacterium | reverse complement strand
TTGTCGTTGAAGGCGACCACGCTCGGGGTGAGGCGGTTGCCCTCCTTGTTGGCGATGACCTTGGGCTCCTTGCCCTCCATGACGGCGACCACGGAATTGGTGGTGCCGAGGTCGATGCCGATGATCTTCTCGCCCTTCTGCGTGGCCATGGGGATTCCTTCGATGGGACGGGGGTGCGGGTCGGGAGTGAGCGGGAGGACGCCGGGGGGGCCGCGGGGATCGGTCGCCTGCCCCGACAGTCGCCCACAAACTGCAAAGGGCGTGCCAGCCAGGATTGACTGCCGGGTGATTTTCGGGGGGCCGGTCCGGCCCGCTCGTCGTGGCCGGTTTACGCGACTGCCATTCCGATTACAGTGGGCGTCGTCGAGGACCCGACCGGCGGTCCTGCGCCACCGGCTGCCATTTTGGCCGGCTTTTCCCGCCCCGTCGCCTTCCCACCGAATCTCCCATGGCCAAGTCGGGTCCGAAACGGAAGCCTGCTCCCGAGGTTCTCCCCCCTCCGGCCGCCGCCGCCGGCCAGGCTGACGAGCCGGGGCTGGCCGGGCTCCGCGGCGAGATCGACCGCATCGACAAGGCGCTGGTCGCCCTGATGAACGAGCGGGCCAGCGTCGCCCGGCGGATCGGCCACCTGAAACGGTCGACCGGCCAGCTGACGTTCGATCCGTCGCGCGAGGAGATGGTGCTCGAGCGCGTGGCGGCGGCCAATCCGGGGCCCCTTTCCGGCGAGAGCCTGAAGGCGGTGTTCCGGGAACTGATCTCCGGCTCCCGGGCGATCGAGCAGCATCTCCGCGTCGCCCACCTGGGCCCCGCCTGGACCTACAGCCACCTGGCGGCGCTCCACCGCTTCGGCAGCTCGGTGGAGTTCGTCCCGGTGGCGAGCATCTCCGCCGCCTTCGAGGAGGTGCTCGCCGGGCACTCCCACTACGGCGTGGTGCCGCTCGAGAACTCCACCGACGGCCGCATCGCCGACACCCTCGACAACTTCTTCCGCCTCCCGGTGAAGATCTGCGCGGAGGTGCCGCTGCGCATCCACCACAACCTCCTCGCCGCCTGCGACCGTACCAGCATCGACACCGTCTACAGCCGCCCACAGGCGCTGTCGCAGTGCCGCAACTGGCTCGCCCGCCACCTCCCCGACGCCCGTCTCGTCGAGGTCGCCAGCACCAGCGCCGCCGCCGAGACCGCGGCGCGCACCCCCCGGGCTGCCGCCATCGCCAGCAGGCAGGCGGGGGTCCACCACGGACTGGCGATCCTCGCCGAGAACATCGAGGACGTCTCGGGCAACACGACCCGATTCGCCGTCATCGGCCACGCCGACGCCTCCCGCACCGGCAACGACAAGACCTCGCTGATGTTCGAGATCGAACACCGCCCCGGCGGACTGGCCGACGCGCTGGCGATCCCCAAACGGCAGAAGCTCAACCTCACCTGGATCGAGTCGTTCCCGCTGCCCGGCGAGGAGCGGGGCTACGTGTTCTTCGTCGAACTCGAGGGGCACCGCGACGACCCGCGCGTCCGACGGGCCATCCGGGCCCTCGAGGCCCGCTGCAAGCGGGTGGTGATCCTCGGCTCCTACGCCTCGGCCGCCGCCGTCGGCTAGTGTCCGCGCCCGCGGAGACGGTGTTGCCACGTCGATCGAAATGTGGTCGGCTCTCCGGCCCGAGTCGCCCACCCCACCGACTGTCTCTTATACACATCTCCGAGCCCACGAGACCAGAGAGG
>CAWUOA010000712.1:0-1725 GCA_963923225.1 uncultured Planctomycetaceae bacterium | reverse complement strand
GCCCGACCTTGGCGACGGCCGCAGCCAACGTGGCGCTCACCGCGGAACAGCCCCCGCGCCCGGCATCCGATCGGCTCGTCACCGCGACCAGCCGGCCCACTGTTCGATCCACGCGACCATGCTGTCGGCGATCGGGCGGTCGTCTTCGTAGATCCGGCCGTGCCCGTCCATCCGGAAGAACGCCTGGATCGTCTCGGACTCTCCGATCGGGATCCGGAAGCGGCCGGGGTCGTCGGCCCCCCCCGCGCGGCGCGTCATGCGGATCGCCTGCTTGGCTCGATAGACCTCGAAGCGCCCCTCCGCGCCCATCGGGAGCACGCAGCCGCCGAAACGGCAGAACGTGTCGATGACCATCGGGAAGGAGGGCAGGCCGGCGGCGGCGAACTGCCCCGCGACGCGCTCGGGCGTATCGGCGTTGTCGGGATGGCCGGCTCGGGCCAGATACTCTGCGGCACGCTTCGAAAGCGGCACCGACGGTCCGCTGCCCCGGCTCTCGTTCATGACCCCCTCCCGTCGCCGAGCGATCACCCTGCGAATCGCGCCGCTATTCACCGGAACCGAACATCTCGTGGTAGTCGGTGCGCTCGCGCGGCCGGAGGGAGTCGAGGAAGGCGGAGAAACTCGGCGCGAGGGGCCAGTCCTCCGCCGTCTCGTGATCGAGAAACACGACCGCACCGGCCCTGTCACCCGACAGCACGAGACTGATGTAGTTGCACGATCCATCCGTCCCGACAGGCAGGAGCGGCGGGTCGAGCGTCGTCTCGTACAGGTTCTCGAGATCGTCTTGCAAATCGTCCCAGGCGCAATGCAGCGGCCACGTGCGGAGCTCGCCCAAGTCCTCGACCTCGACCGTCCCCAGCGACAGGTCGCGCAGGGGGAAGAAGCACATCACGAGATTCTCCTCCGGCCGGCGATTCCCCACGGTGAGCGTGAAGGCATCCGGCACGGGGCGGCCGCCATTGTGGGCCAGAAGAAAGTCACGGTACTCGGCCGGCAGGCTGTGCCCGACATGCCGCTCGAATGCGGCGATCGTGGCGCCGTCCGTCGGACCGGCGGGACGAGGCTCGGCGATCTTTGCCACGGTATTTCCCTCAGGCGTCGAGGTGACTGCTTTCAAGCGCCAGGCAATTTGTGACCAGCCGACCCCCTCGGGAAAGCCTATCCGCTCCCGCCATCCACTGCAGCGGATGGTGCGGCGGCGGCCGGCTCCGCCCTGACCTGCGACGGGTCGAGGTACACGGCGTGCGGCCAGATGCAGTCCGACCGTTCGGTGCCCGCCTCGTACCCGCATCGACAAATCCGATTTCGCCCTCCGCTGCCGCTCGGCCCGCAGCACCCGACGAGGCGTCGGGGGTCGCCGTGGTAGCCCATGTTCGTGACGTCGGAAAGGGCCACCGCGAAGGCTCCTGCGAAGTCCTGGCCTGCGGGGACAGGCCAGTACGCGCCCGGAGGTACGAGCGACGTCTTCTCCTTCTGGCTAAGATCGGCCGCGTCGGCGATCCGCGCGAGCGGAGGCGTCAGCGCGGCGCGACATTGCCGGCATACGAACACGGCCAGCGGCAGTTCCGAGATCGGGCGATTCCATCGATCGTGCCGGCGGCCGTGCTGCATTGGCGAGCTTCCTCCGCCGATCGTACGACCCCGGTTCATACCCCGAACCCCTCGCCCGGCATCCTACCGAGCGAAGACGCCCAACTCGCCGAGCACGCAGGAGCAGCCGTACCA
>CAWUOA010000711.1:0-1726 GCA_963923225.1 uncultured Planctomycetaceae bacterium | reverse complement strand
CTCATGGCGCTGGTGGTGATCGTGGTGGCCACGCTCGTCGCGGGCATCGCCCGGCAGACCGGCTGGGAGCTCGGCGAGCGGATCGCCAACGTCTGGCCGGCGGTGGTCCTCGGGGCGATGGGGCTGTTCCTGGCGCTGCAGTTCCTCCCCCTCCTCGTCGGGCCCTCGCGCGGCGAGCCCCCCCACGGCCGCCCCGGCGACGGTGGCAAGCAGGGCAATCCCTGACGGTCGCGGACTCCGGGCCGATCGTCCCGCCGCCGGCACGCCGCGCCGCACCGGCGGCGTGGCAACTGGGAAAGGTGTGCGGACGACGGGGACGCGGGATCATCCGGCCCCGCGGGCCGTCCGATCAACCTCGGGGGCCGGGGTCGCCGCAGGGATGTGGACGACGCACCGGGGCCCGGCGTTTCGGCCCGGAGACGATTCCACCATGCGGTGTCCGTGGGTTGTCCTGACGATCGTGGCCGCGCTCCTCCCGGCCGCGGTCGCCCCGCCAGCCCGCGCCGGCGAGTCGCGTCGCACCGCCATCGTCCAGGCCATCGAGAAGGCCAGGGACTCGGTCGTCAACATCCACGGCCAGAAACTGATCGCCAATCCCGACGACGAGGCGGGGGGCGAGCTGAAACGCGTCAACGGCATGGGCACCGGCGTGATCATCGATCCGCGGGGCTACATCGTCACCAACTACCACGTCGTCGAGGGGGTGCGCCGCATCGAGGTGACCCTCGCCTCGGGACGGACGACGCACGCCACGCTCCTCTCCCACGACCCGCGCACCGATCTGGCGGTGATCAAGATCGCCGCCGACACGAGCCTGCCGGTGATCTCCGTCGGCACGTCGAGCGACCTGATGATCGGCGAGACCGTGCTCGCCCTGGGCAACGCCTTCGGCTACGAGCACACGGTGACCCGGGGGATCGTCTCCGCGCTGCACCGCAGCGTGGAGGTGAGCCGCACGCAGCGTTACGACGACCTCATCCAGACCGACGCGAGCATCAACCCCGGCAACTCGGGCGGGCCCCTGCTCAACATCGACGGCGAGATGGTGGGGATCAACGTCGCCGTCCGCGCCGGGGCCCAGGGGATCGGCTTCGCGATTCCGGTCGACAAGGCGATGGCGATCGTCACCGACCTCATCTCGACGGAGCGGATCGACAAGACCTGGCACGGCATCGTCGGCAGGAAGCAGGGCACCGCGGTGACCGTGGAGACGGTGCATCGGGAGAGCCCCGCGGAATCGGCCGGCGTCCGCCCCGGCGACGTCATCACCCGCATCGCCGACCTCCAGGTCGTGACGCCCCTC
The DNA here is from genome assembly GCA_963923225.1 of uncultured Planctomycetaceae bacterium. Taxonomy (GTDB): domain Bacteria; phylum Planctomycetota; class Planctomycetia; order Pirellulales; family UBA1268; genus QWOP01. The sequence goes on along the minus strand of CAWUOA010000711.1, from coordinate 423 downwards.
GACGTCGAGCGCGCGATGCTCGGCCGCAAGCCGGGGGAGAGCGTGATGGTGAGCGTCAGCCGCGGCGGCGAGGAGACGAAGATCCAGCTCCCGCTGGCGGCCGCCCGCCAGCAGCACGTCACCCAGGACGACCGCTGCTGGAACGAGCTCGGCCTCCGCGTCGAGCCGATGGCGGCGACGAAGGTCCAGCGGCTCCAGTCGCGCTACCGCGGCGGGCTCCTGGTCACGGGCGTCCGCGGCGGCGGCCCGGCACAGGAGCAGGGGATCCGCGAAGGGGACATCCTCGTCGGCCTCCACGTCTGGGAGACGATCTCCCCCGACAACGTGATCTACGTCCTCGACAAGTCCCGCGAGGACAACCTCGGCCAGCTCAAGTTCTACGTGCTGCGGGGACGCGAGACGCTCTTCGGCCACCTGACCAGC
>CAWUOA010000710.1:0-1730 GCA_963923225.1 uncultured Planctomycetaceae bacterium | reverse complement strand
GATGCAGCGATCGGCGGGAAGCCGACCGAATCTAGTGTGCATGGATCCGACCCGCACGGCAATCACCGCCGACGGCCGGCTTGTCCCGGTGGCCGCACCGGACCGCGGGGACGCCGCCTCCTTCCGGAGTGCCGGGATGCCCGCCGCTCGGGAGGCCGCCACGAATCATCGGTCATTCTGTACCCGATCGTGCGGAATCATCCAATCTCCGCAGGAAAAATCCGGCGACCCCCACCGCGGCCGGGCGAGCCGGGGGCAGACGGCTCGTTCCGGGGCTCCGAATCCGGCCCCGCCGTACCGCCAGCGGGCCCGGTTCAGGGCCCGTCCGGACCCGCGTCCCGCCGGGCGGACGGAGGCGGCGCGTCGTCGGGTGGGCCGGCCCCGCCTTCGCCCGTCCCCCCTGCAGGAAGGACCGGCGGGCCGATGGGGGGCAGGTCCTCGAGGCGTGCCAATCCGAAGGCACGGAGGAACCGTTGGGTGGTTTCGTAGACGTTGGGGCGGCCGAGCTCCTCGGTCCTTCCGCCCACGGCCACCAAATCGCGTTCCATCAACTGACGGAGCATCTCCTCGCAGCCCACTCCGCGGATCGATTCGATCTCGGCCCGCGTCACCGGCTGCCGGTAGGCGACGATGGCGAGCGTCTCCATCGCCGCCGCCGAAAGCCGGTTCTCCGACGGCGTGGTGAGCAGCCGACGCACCCAGGGGCCGAAGGGGGATCGGGTGAGGATCTGGTAGCCCCCGGCGATCGACTCCACCCGGAAGGCGCTCCCCGTGGCGTCGTGGAGCGCCGCCAATTCCCTGAGCAGCGTGCGGGCCCGCGTGCCGTCGGCGAGCCGGGCGAGCTTGGCCAGTTTCCGGGTCGGCAGCGGCTCCCGGGCGATGAACAGCGTGGCTTCGAGCCGGGCGAGCTCCTCGGAGCGGGCGTGCGGGCCCGGCGGCGATGGCGGCGCGGTCCGCGGGGAGATCGGCGGGCGTCCGAGGGACGGATGGCGTCGGAGCGGCCTCCCGCCCTGCCTCGGCAGCTGGCCGGCCGTCCCGCGGGCGGCGAACACGCAGGCGAGGGAGCGGCGGCGCCGAGTCGGAGGGGGAGCGATCATCGCTCGCTCCGCGCCTGGCCGGCCTCGGCCCGCGCTCGAAGCGACCACGCGGTGACCTGTCCGACGAGACTGTCGAGCGCCGCCACCGGATCGGCGGCGGAAGCCTGGAACACGCGCTGGAGTTGACCCGAGGGGTCCGCGGGAATCCGGCAGCGGCAGCGGTGGAGGCCGTCTCCTCCCTGGGCGGGCGTCCATTCGATGCCGGTCGCGCCGAGGGCACGGAGCCTGCCCTCCAGAGACGAAAGATTCCCTTCGCTCCCCACCGCCGTTCCGACCAGCGGCGTGGCGTCGGCGGCGTCCGGGGCCCGCGGGCGATCGGCGAACATCGGCGTCACCGGAGGGGGTGGCGCTCCGCCGGCCCCCCCCGAGTCCTCGACGGGGGCCCGTTCGGTGTCGCCGTGAACGTCTCCGGGCAGCGCTGTGGTGAGGGAGCCGGCCCCGACGCCCGCGGGGCCGGGCCGTGAGATCGGACCTTCGCTCCAGCCGAGACTGGCCTTCGCCGAGTCGACCATCGGATCCCAGAAACGATTCCGGATCGACTGCCGGGTCGATGCGGAGACCTTGTGGGAGAACATGGCCAGGAGGGGCACCGTGATCATGCAGGCCAGAAGCAGCGCGGCACGGAGTTTCATC
>CAWUOA010000709.1:0-1731 GCA_963923225.1 uncultured Planctomycetaceae bacterium | reverse complement strand
TCAGGAGTCGAACGGGGCGAAGATCTTCGCGAACTCGAGCTTCGACTGCACGATGCCGGAATCGAGGGCCGTCGCCCGCCCGGAGCCGGTCGTGCTCGCCACGTCGCGGTTGAGCGACCAGAACGAGAGCATGCCGAGCTGCTTCCGCGCCGCGTAGTCGGCCACCTCGCGGGCCTCCGTCTGGTCGAAGACCTCGTCGGTGAGGTCGTTGACGCCGATCATCGGCGTCAGCCCCACCATCCGCCACAGGGCGGCGTCGGTCTTCGTCGTGCCGTAGACCTGCTTGAGCTGGGCGAAGGTCGACTCGGCGGCGGCGATCGCGTAATCCCCCATCTTCCCCTGCGGATTCGGGGCGGCCCACGAGCCGTAGTCCATCGCCATCACGTTGACGCCGGCGAGCGACACCCCCTGCTTGACCGCCGAGGTCACCACGGAGAGGCCGTCGGCGGTGAGGCCCTGCGGCAGGACCGGCAGCGTCGCCCACACGTCGAGCGGCTTCCCTGCGGCGGCGAGATCCTTCTGCAGCGCCGCCACCGCCTGCCAGCGGCGGTCGACGCTCGCCTTGTCGGCCACCGCCGCCCCCTCGATGTCGAAGTCGATCCGCCGCAGTCCGTAGGCGTCGACGACGGCGCGGTAGGCGTTCTTCAGCGCCGTGACGTCGGTGATCTTCAGGGCCAGTTCGCTCCCCGCCGCGCCGCCGAACGACACCGACACGTCGCCCCCCGCCGACCGCACCGCGACGATCGCGGCCCGGAGCTTCGTCTCGAAGTCGCCGCCGGTGTTCACGCCGTAGGTCGCGTAACCTCCCCACGCCGGCTTGGCCGAGGGGTCGGCGGTGATGAAGGCGAGCGTGAAGTGCTTCGTGGCCGAGGCCGTCGCCGCCGCGGCCAGATCGATCATCGGGTAGAGCGTCATGTCGACGTAGGGCGCCGAGACGTGGGCCCCCCAGGCGCTGGCCGCCGCCGGGGCGAGCGGAGCCGGAGGCGTGCCCGTCGACGTGCCGCCGGTCGAGCCCGACGTCGAACCGCCGGAGGAGCCCCCCGACGGTGCGAGCGTGACGGTGCCGGTGAGCGACACGAGCGAAGGCTTCGCCACGCCGCTGGCGCTGGAGGCGGTGAAGCCGATCGTCGCGGTGGCCCCGGAGGCGATGCTCGCGTTCCAGGTCGCGGGTTTCAGGACGTACCTCGTGCCCGAGTGGCTCTCGATGGAGCCGTTCCAGATCGAGGAGATCTGGCCGGAGTAGTCGATCGTCGCCCGCCAGTCGGTGAGCGTGCCGGCGGAGGTGTTCTTCGCCTTGAGATCGGCGGTGAAGCCGCTCCCCCAGTCGTTGGTCACCGCGAGGGCGAGCGTGCCGACGGTGCCCGACGTGGTCGTGCCGCCGGTGCCGCCGGTCGTGCTCCCGGTCGTCCCTCCGCTCGTTCCGCCGCCCGTTCCGCCGCCCGTCGTTCCTCCGGCGGTGCCGGTGGGGGTCGAGGTGAGGGGCTGGCCGTTGATCAGCCAGTTGGTCGGCGTCGTCGGGCCGGTGGTGCCGGGCGCGGCGACGAAGCCGAAGGCGACGCTACCCCCCACGGGGAGATTCGCGTTCCAGCCGGCATTCTTCACGGTGTAGCGGGTGCCGACGTGCGAGACGACCGCGCCGTCCCACACGCTCGTGAGGTTGGCGGCGAGATCGAACTGCACCGTCCAGTCGGGCACCGTGACGGTGTCCTTGTTGGTGAGCTGGATCTGGCC
>CAWUOA010000708.1:0-1735 GCA_963923225.1 uncultured Planctomycetaceae bacterium | reverse complement strand
CCATCCGCAGAGCAGCGCGTGGAGAAGAATCAGGGGCACGACGGGCAGAACCGCCAGGGGAATCCCCAGCAGGTTGGCCAGGACCATGTCGATCGAGTGCGCGATGTCTTCCGGGGGTGTGGCGTCTTTCTCCCCGGGCCGCCCCACAACCCCTTGACGCGGCGTCCTGGGCACGGTGACACCTTTCCCGCGGAAAGAGCCTTCAACCGTCGAGGACCGATCGGTTATCCAAGGGTACTAGCGGCGGCCGGACTTGAACCGGCGACACCCGGCTTATGAAGCCGGTGCTCTAACCAACTGAGCTACGCCGCCACGCGGGGATCGCACGCGGCGAACCCCGACGTGAGGAATATAGCCCCTTTTCGGCCGCCCCGCACCTGGGCCCGGTCAGACCCGGGCGCCGACGGCCGCGCGACTCCACGACAGCGGCGACCACGCCCCCGTTTTCCAGCCGTCGCGCGTGGCGAACTCCCGCACCACCAGGCCGTCGGGCCCCGCCTCCACGTAGAAAAACGCCTGGGCAGGGCCGCCGAAATGGGAGGAGTTGTCGCAGTTGAAGACGTCGCGGATCGATCGTGCGGCCGCGTCGGAGCCGGCCCGGTCGTCCGCGTCGACGTCGTGCTCCTCGAGGGAGCCGGCCGGCCCCGGCCGCACGGAGCTGCCGTCCCAGCGCCACACCGCCCGCGCGTGCGTGTGGCCGTGGAAGATCGCCGCCACCTCGTAGCCCTCGAGGGCCGCATGGAAGCCCCCCACGTCGGCCGGATCCCATTCCTTGTCGGCGAACGGGGCGTCGTCGGGCACCGGCTCGGTGTAGCGGGCGATGTCGACATGGTGCACGAGGATCACCGGGCGGCCGCTCTGGCCCACCTCGAGCGCGAGGTCGTCGCGGAGAAAGTCGAGGCTGCCACGCGGGGCGTAGCGCCGGCGGCGGGCGAGGCCCGGCACGCCCCCCACGACGATGCCCAGATGGACGAAATGGAGCGGCCCTGAGTCCCAGGAGTAATGGAGCCCGTCCGGCGACACCCGGCGGACGCCCGGACGAACGCGGTTGCGGGCCACGATCCGCTCGATCGCCACCCCCTCCGCCCGCGGCGAGTCGTGGTTGCCGTGGACCTCGTAGACGGGCCAGCCGAGGGCGCCGTCGCCGCCGGTGAGGCCCATGACCCGCTCGAACGCGGCGATCTCGGTGGCCTGCATGCGCGCCGCGCCGTCCCCCTGCTTGTCGCCGGTGTCGATGACGTCGCCGGCGTGGATCACGCCGCAGGGCTCTCGGACGCAGCCGCCTCCTGCCGCGTCCGGAATCTCCGTGCCGACGAGGCGGTTGAGCGTGTCGACGAGCGCCCCCGTCATCGCCGCCGAACGGGCGTCGAGCCGGTCGGGCGCGTCGGCGTCGGCGAGGAAGTGGGTGTCGCCGACGACGAAGAACGCCGTCCGGTCGCCGTCGCCCGACCGGGCCGGTGACGGGGAAGGTCGGAGCGTCGCCAGCGCCGCGGCACCGGCCACGAATCCGCGGCGCGACACGCGGGGTCCGCAGGGGGGAGTCCGGTGCATGGCGGGCGTCTCCTCCGGGAGGGCAAAACGAAGGCGGCCCGGGAGGAAGTCCCCCCGGGCCGCCCCGCATGGTTCACGGTCCGTCACCCGGCCGAGGCCGGACGACGCGACGGCTCACTCCACCAGCGCGCAGGAGGCCTTCACGATGGCGTCGATCTTGGCGTCGTCGAGCTGGCCCTTGGAG
>CAWUOA010000707.1:0-1742 GCA_963923225.1 uncultured Planctomycetaceae bacterium | reverse complement strand
CGCGAGCCAGCCGGCGGCCGCCCGCGCCCGGCTTCCTTCGCGGAGGTGGCGGGCGAGCGGATGGCGGCGCGAGAGCCCCTTGAAGAGCGCGAGCCCCAGCAGATCGCTCTCCCCCTCGTAGACGCCGACGGCGAAGTGGTCGAGGAAGGCGTCGCCGAGGGGATGGCCGGCGAGGAACGCCCGGCCGCCATGGATCCCCAGGGCGTCGACCGCCCCCTCGCGCACCGCGGCGCCCGCCACCACCTTGGCGGTGATCGCCTCGAGATCCCCCCCCGGCACGCCCGCCGCCGCCGCCCGGTCGACGGTGTCGGCGGCCCACGTCGAGAGCGCCTCGCAGGCCAGGCTCCCGGCGGCCAGCCGGGCGAGCCTTCCCTGCACCAATTGCCTGGTGGCGATGGGCTGGCCCCAGGTGCGGCGATCGAGCGCGAAGGCGGCGGCGTGGCGGCCGAGGAGGCGGAGGGTGCCGGCGGCCTGGGCGGCGAGCGTGCTCCGTCCGCGGTCGAGACCGTGCCACACGATCGCCATCGCGTCGCCGCCGGGCGCGGCGAGGATGTCTCGCTCGTCCACCTCGAAGCCGCGGAACTCGAAGGCGTGGTTGGGGGTGTGCCGCAGACAGTGCAGGCCGTAGGGAAGGAGGCGGAAGGAATCGGTGTCGTGGTCGGGCAGGCGCGCGAGGACCAGCGCCGGCTTCCCGTCGGCGACGGCGAGGACCTTCACCATCCGCCCGTGGGTGGCGTTGGTGATGAACATCTTCGTGCCGTCGAGGACGAGCCGGCCGTCACACCGCGAGAGCGTCGTCCTGGCCGCGCCGAGGTCGCAGCCGGCCTCGGGCTCGGTGGCCCCGAACACCGACAACGGCCGCCCCTGCGCGAGCCCCGGCAGGAGCCTCTCGCGCTGCTCGGGCGAGCCGAAGGCGGCCAGCGCCGAGACGGCGCCGATCGACGAATGGACCGCGAGCATCCCCGCGGCCGTGGGCAGGTTGCCCGCGAGGCGCGTCACGCTCCGCACGAGCTCGAGCACGCTCGCCCCCGCGCCACCATGGGCGGCCGGCACGTGGAGCCCCCACAGGCCTTCGTCGCCGAGGGCCCGCTCGGCGTGGGCGGCGAGCATCCCGCGCGGCGCGGGAGGAGCGTCGGCCAGCGGTGCGGCTGGCAGATGGGGGGGCGGCACGGCGGGATCGTAGAGGCGGCCCGAGGCACGGAGGTCGTCGATCACGCGCTCCGCCGCTTCGACGACCCGCTCGACCGGGTCGGAGAGCGCCCGGGCGCCGGCCTCGGCGGCTTCGGCGAATCCTCCCGCGCCCGCTCGGCCACTCCACAGCGCGGCGGCGACGCCTCCGGACGGCGCCGGGGCGCGGTCCGGCGGCGCGTCGGACACGACGGCGACCCCCGGCGGGGCCACGGCGGCGGATGCGGCTTCGAGTTCGGCTCCGAATCGGGTGGCGACGGTGCGGCGCTTGAGCTTCATGGAATGGGTCATCTCCCCGCGGTCGATGGAAAACGGCCGGCCGACGAACAGGGCCCGGCGTGCCTGCCAGGCCCGTGGCAGGTGACGCTGCCGCGCGGCGAGGCGCCGGGCCAGGAGGCGGAGCACGCGCGGGTGGCGCAGCGCCCCCCGCTTGGAAACCACGCGCACGCCGAGCCGGCGGAGGGCCGCCCGGAGGACCTCGGGCTCCGGCACCACCAAAGCCACCGGCGCTCTCGATCCCTCGCCACAGACGCAGACCTGGGCCACGAGCGGAT
>CAWUOA010000706.1:0-1745 GCA_963923225.1 uncultured Planctomycetaceae bacterium | reverse complement strand
GGATCTCCCCCTCCTCGTTCACCGCCTCGTAGCGGCTCCGCCACAGGATGCTGTCGGGGTGGGGGTGCTTGGGCGCCGCGTATCCGCGGAGGCCGGGGTGGTCGCGGTCGAGCGCCTCCCGGTCGTAGTACCAGTGGACCGGCATGGCGACGGCGTCGGCGACGAGGGCCCCGACGAACGCCCGCACGGCCGGCTCGTCGAGCCAGGCGAAGCGGTCGGCGGCGGCGCCGTCGGGCTCGCCGCCGGCCCCTCGCTCGAGCGTCCCTTCCCGATCGGGATCGTGCGTCATCGGAGGATCCTCGCGAAGAACTCGCGCACGCGCGGCTCGCCCGCGTGCTCGAACATCGCGCCGGCCGGGCCGTGGGCCAGCACCTTGCCGTCGGCCAGGAAGGCGACGTCGTCGGCGACCCGGCGGGCGAAGCCCATCTCGTGGGTCACCAGCACGAATCGGGTGCCCCGCTCCTTGAGCTCCCCGATCATGTCGAGGACCTCCGCGGTCATCTCCGGATCGAGGGCCGAGGTGGGCTCGTCGAGGAACAGCCGTTCCGGACGCGTGACGAGCGCCCGGAGGATGGCGATGCGCTGCTTCTGGCCCCCGGAGAGCTGCGCGGGCCGCTTGTGGGCGTGCGCCGCAAGCGCGAAGCGCTCGAGCGGCTCGCGGACGCGCTCCAGGGCCTCTCCCCGCGACAGGCCGTGGACCTGCACCAGCGGCAGGAGGAGGTTTTCGAGGGCCGAGAGGTGGGGGAAGAGGTTGTAGGCCTGGAACACCGTGCCGACGCGGCGCCGGTAGGCGAGGAGCCCCGACTCGTCACGCGGCAGCGCCACGCCGGAGAACGACACGCTCCCCGCCACCGGCAGATCGAGCCCGGCGAGGATCCGCAGGAGCGTCGTCTTGCCGCCGCCGGACGGGCCCACCAGCACCAGCGCCCGGACGTCGCCGGTGACGAGATCGACGCCGTCGAGGACCGTCGTCGCCCCGAACCGCTGCACGAGCCCCCGGACGACGAGCTCCATCAGCCCGCCTCCCAGGCGAAGCGGCGCTCGAGGAATCGCGACAGGGCCGAGAGGGGGAGGGTGAGGAGGAGGTAGCCGATCGCCAGCGGCAGATAGCACTCGAGCGTCGAGTAGGTGAAGGAGTTGACCTCCTGCGCGGCGAGCGTGAACTCGGAGACGGCGATCACCGAGAGGAGCGACGAGTCCTTCACCAGCGACACCAGCTGCCCCGCCACCGGCGGGAGCACGATCCGCACCGCCTGGGGGAGGATCACCAGCCGCAGGCTCTGCCAGGGGGTGAGGCCGATGGCGCGGGCGGCGTCGCGCTGGCCGGCCGGAATGGCCGCCAGCCCGCCGCGGAAGATCTCGGCCATGTAGGCGCCGGAGAAGAGCGAGAGCACGAGGACGCCGACGACGTAGCGGTTCTCGAGGCCGACGGCGGTGGCGACGACGTAGAAGCCGATGAGCAGCTGCACCAGGAGCGGCGTGCCGCGGACGAGCTCGACGTAGACCCGCGCCAGTGCCTCGACCAGCGGGAATCGCGACCCCAGCCCGATCGCCGCGAGGAGGCCGAAGACGCTCGAGAGGACGAGGCTCGCCAGGCTCATGCCGACGGTCGTCAGCCAGCCGGAGAGGAACTTCTGCCGGTATTCCCACACGCCTTCCCAGTGGAAGTCGTAGGCGCTCTGCCGGAACGCGGCGGCGAGCAGCGCGGCGAGGAGGACGACGACGACGAGATGGGCGACGGGGCG
>CAWUOA010000705.1:0-1750 GCA_963923225.1 uncultured Planctomycetaceae bacterium | reverse complement strand
AGGCCGCACCGTCCGCCGCGGCGACGACGCCGACGGCCGCCTCCGCGGCCGCCGCTCGCCGCCTTCCCGTCGCGCATCCCGGCGATCCGGTCGCGGATCGCGGCGGCCCGTTCGAAGTCGAGTTCGGCGGCGGCCTGCATCATGTCGGACTCGAGTTGCTCGAGCAGCTCGGCGGTCTGGCGGCGCCCCTCCTCCCCCTGTCCCACCGCCTCGAAGGCCCGCGCCCGCGCGGCCGATTCCGCCTCGATGCCGGAGCGGATCTCCTTGCGGACGCTCTCCGGCGTGATGCCGTGGGCCTCGTTGTAGGCCTGCTGCAGCTCGCGGCGGCGGCGCGTCTCGTCGATCGCCATCTGCATCGACTCGGTGACGGTATCGGCGTAGAGGATCACGCGCGCGTCGACGTTGCGGGCCGAGCGGCCGATGGTTTGCATCAGCGACGTCTCGCTGCGGAGGAAGCCCTCCTTGTCGGCGTCCATGATCGCCACGAGCGACACCTCGGGCAGGTCGAGCCCCTCGCGGAGCAGGTTCACGCCCACGAGCACGTCGAACTTCCCCTCGCGCAGCTCCTTGAGCAGCTCCACCCGCTCGAAGGCGTCGAGCTCGCTGTGGAGCCAGCGGCAGCGGACGTTCCGCTCCTGGAAGTAGGCGGAGAGGTCCTCGGCGAGCTTCTTGGTGAGCGTCGTGACGAGGACGCGGCCCCCGGCGGCGACGGCGGCGGTGATCTCGCCGGAGAGGTGCGGCACCTGGTTCCGCGCCGGAACGACGTCGATCACCGGGTCGAGGAGCCCGGTGGGGCGGATGACCTGCTCCACCACCTCGCCGCCGGTACGGTTCAGCTCCCATTCCCCCGGCGTCGCGGAGACGTAGACGGTGGCGTGGAGCTTCTTCTCCCATTCGTCGAACTTCAGTGGCCGGTTGTCCATGGCGCTGGGGAGCCGGAAACCGTGGTCGACGAGCGTCTGTTTGCGGCTCTTGTCGCCGGCGTACATCCCGCGCACCTGCGGCACGGTGACGTGCGATTCGTCGACGAAGAACAGGTATTCCTCGGGGAAGTAGTTGAAGAGGGTGTCGGGCGTGCTGCCGGGGGCCCGGCCGGAGAGGGGGCGGGAGTAGTTCTCGATGCCGGGGCAGAAGCCGGCCTCGAGGAGCATCTCGATGTCGAAGCGGGTCCGCGCGGCGAGGCGCTGCGCCTCGAGGAGCTTCCCCTGGCTCTTGAGCTCCTCGAGCCGTCCCTCGAGCTCGTCGCGGATCGTGGAGACCGCGGCCCGGACCCGGTCCTCCGGCATGACGAAGTGGCGGGCGGGGTAGAAGTAGGTCTCGTCCTTGCGGGCGGCCACCTCGCCGCTGGTGGGGTGCGTGATGGCGATGGACTCGATGGTGTCCCCCCAGAACTCGACGCGCGTGGCGAGCTCGTCGTAGGGGGGCCAGATGTCGATCGAGTCGCCGCGGACACGGAACTTCCCCCGCTCGAGGGCCATGTCGCCGCGCTCGTAGTGGATCGAGACGAGCTTCTCGATGAGCTTCTCGCGCGAGAGCCCGGCGCCCGTCGCCAGGCGGATGACCATCGCCCGGTAGTCGTCGGGCGAGCCGAGGCCGTAGATGCACGACACGCTCGCCACCACGATCACGTCGCGCCGGCTCACCAGGGCGCTGGTGGCCGCGAGGCGGAGGCGGTCGATCTCCTTGTTGATCGCCGCGTCCTTCTCGATGTAGATGTCGCGCTGCGGGATGTAGGCCTCGGGCTGGTAGT
>CAWUOA010000704.1:0-1754 GCA_963923225.1 uncultured Planctomycetaceae bacterium | reverse complement strand
GACGGTGAAGGCCGACGCCCCCGCCGCCCCCGCCCAGCCGGCCCCCCCCGCGGCCGCTCCCGCCCCCGAGGCGAAGGGGGGCAAGCCGCCGTTCGCGGCGGTGGTGAAGGACGCCACGCGCGTGCCGGGGCTGGTCACCCTGTGGCGCAAGGACGACAAGGTGTGGGCCGAGATCCCCGATTCCCTCATGGGCCGGGAGCTCTTCGTGCTGATCTCGATCGCCAAGGGAATCGGTGACGGCCAGCTCCTCGGCGGCATGAGCTGGGGCTTCGGCGACGACTGGGTGTGGCAGTTCCGCAAGGTCGACGACGCCATCCACGTCGTCCGCAAGAACGTCCGCTTCTTCGCCGACAAGGGAAGCCCCGAGGAGCGCGCCGTCGACAACGCCTACACCGACAGCGTGCTGTTCAGCGTGCCGATCGCCACCTACGCCCCCTCCGGCGCCCCCGTGATCGACCTGGCCGGCATCTTCATGACCGACCTGCCGCAGATCGCGCGGACGCTGCCGGGGTTCTCGTTCGCCCGTGACCGCTCCACCTGGTCGCGCGTGAAGAACTTCCCCGACAACACCGAGCTCGAGGTCGCCGCCACCTACGGCTCCGGCGGCCAGGCGGAGCTCGACACCGTCGCCGACAGCCGCGGCGTGACCGTCAACGTCCACTACTCGATCTCGATGCTGCCGACCAACGGCTACCGCCCGCGTCTGGCCGACAGTCGGGTCGGCTACTTCGTCACCGCCCTCAAGGACTTCTCCCAGGGCGTCGACGAGGACCGCTTCGTGCGCTACATCAACCGCTGGCAGCTGGAGAAGGCCGATCCGTCGGCGCCGGTGTCGCCGCCGAAGAAGCCGATCGTGTTCTGGATCGAGAAGACCGTCCCCTTCCGCTACCGGCAGCCGGTCCGCGAGGGGATCGAGGCCTGGAACGAGGCTTTCCAGAAGGCCGGCTTCGCCAGCGCCATCGAGGTCCGCCAGCAGCCCGACCAGACCGACTGGGATCCCGAGGACGTCAACTACAACACCTTCCGCTGGATCACCGCCGGCGCCGGCTTCGCGATGGGCCCCAGCCGCGTCAACCCGCGGACCGGGCAGATCCTCGACGCCGACATCATCTTCGACGGCGACTTCCTCCAGTTCTGGCGCCGCGAGTACGAGAACTTCACCCCGCAGGCGGTGGCGGTGCTGACCGACGGCCCCACGGCCGCCGCCGGGCTCCTCCCCTCCGGCTCCTCCGACCGCTCGATGCACGGCGGCGTCTGCCAGTGCGGCGGCTGCATGCTCTTCGCCGGCCACGCCCGGGAGACGGCGCTGGCCGCCACGGCGCTGGCCGTCGCCGGCAACGGCCTCACCGAAGCCGACAAGGAGAAGCTCGTCCTCCAGGGCCTCAAGCTCGTCACGAGCCACGAGGTGGGCCACACCCTCGGCCTGCGGCACAACTTCAAGGGAAGCTCGCTCTTGTCGCTTGCCGACATCAACGACCCGGCGAAGACGGCCAATGGCGCGAGCACGAGCGTCATGGACTACATCCCGGCCAACATCATGCCCAAGGGGCGGCCGCAGGGTGACTATTACACCGCCAAGCTCGGCCCCTACGACCACTGGGCGATCGAGTACGGCTACAAGCCGATCGGCGCCGGCAACCCGCAGGGGGAGCTCGCCGAGCTCGAGAAGATCGCCAGCCGCGCCGGCGAGCCGCAGCTCGCCTACTCCACCGACGAGGACACCCAGCCGGGCGACCCCGACCCGATGTCGAACC
>CAWUOA010000703.1:0-1762 GCA_963923225.1 uncultured Planctomycetaceae bacterium | reverse complement strand
AGTCTACACCGCGGCGCCGGCCGAGCGCGCGACCGGCCGGCGGACGCTGATGGGGGTGCCGTGGATCGTCACGCTCCACGCCCCGGACGCCCGAGCGGGCGAGGCGGCGGTCGAGGCGGCCCTCGACGAGGTCGCGCGGCTCGACGGCATCCTCTCCGACTATCGCCCCGAGACGGAGCTCTCCCGGCTGTCGGCGTCGGCCCCCACGCCCCGACCGGTGCCGGTGGGGGACGACCTGTGGGAGGTGCTGCGCCGGGCCGTCGCCATCCGGGACGAGAGCGGCGGCGCCTTCGATCCCACCGTCGGTCCCCTTTCGACGCTGTGGCGCCAGGCTCGGAAGAGCGGATCGCTGCCGACCGAGCGGAAGCTCGCCGCAGCGCTGGCCGCGTCCGGGCCGGACTCGCTCCGGCTGGTCCCCGACGAACGGGCCGTGGAGCTCCTCCGGCCCGGGATGCGGCTCGACCTCGGCGGCATCGGCATGGGCTTCGCCATCGACCGGGTGCTCGCGCTCTTGCGGGCCCGCGGCATCGATTCGGCACTGGTCGACGCCTCGGGGGACGTGGGGGCGTCGGGCCCCCCGCCGGAGAGCCCGGCCTGGCGCATCGCCGTCGATCCGATCCCCGGCCGGCTCCCCGCCTCGACCGGCCGGGTGGCGCTGGCCTGGGCCGCGGTCACCACCTCCGGCGACGCCCGCCAGGCGGTGACCATCGGGGGACGTCGCTACAGCCACATCGTCGACCCACGCACCGGGCTGGGAGTCCGGGGTCCGGCGGCGGTGACGGTGATCGCGCCGGACGCCACCGACGCCGACGCACTGGCCACGGCCGCCAGCGTTCTGGGTCCCGTCAGGGGACGCACGTTCCTGGAAAACCGGGCAGGCTGCGCGGGCCGGTTCGTCGCGGTGGACGGCGGCGGCGACGGAGAAGGGGACTCGGTGCGCGAAGTCCTCACCAGCCGCTGGCCCGACGCGGGAATCGGCGCGGCGCCCGGCGGATGATCGTCCCGCCGTGGACTCGAGGGATGGAACGGCCCCGTTTTTCCCCGCTTCGCCCCCTCCGCAGCGGAAGGGAGGGCTGGGGCGGGAATGACGATTCCTCCAAGTTTGCCGGCCGGGGGGTCGATAACACTGCTGCCGTCGCTGCGCCCAGGTGCACGCGATGCGGACGCAGCGTCGGGGGGCACTGCGTCGGGCGCGATCGCCCTCTCGGGCGGCCGGGCCCCTTGGGCGCGGCGGCGGCACCCTGCATCACCACGCGATCGGCCCGCACGCCGGACCCCCCACCGTGTCGAACATCCTGCTGCGACGAACCTGGGTGGCACTGACGAGCCTGGCGCTCGTCGCCGGCGGCTGCGCGCCGCGGCAGCCGTTCTATTTCTTCGAGGACGGCGATCTCTCGCACTACGTCGGCGCGATCCAGAAGATCGAGTACCCCGACACCGTCCACCAACCGCTCGACGAGGCGGCCGGAACGGTCGAGCCGCTGACGCTCTCCAACGCCAATTTCGACCAGGTGTGGGAGCTGTCGCTCGAAGAGGCGATCCGCACGGCCCTCGAGAACGGCAAGGTGCTGCGGAGCCTCGGCGGGAGGTTCCAGAGCTTCGGCGGCCCGCGGCCCCAGGCGGGCGAGCCGGCCGTGTCGCTCCTCACCAACCCCAACGCCTACCCCACCGTCTACGATCCGGCGATCACCGAGACCGACCCCTTCCGCGGCGTGGAAAGCGCGCTTGCCTCGTTCGACGCGCAGCTTTCGAGCTCGCTGAC
>CAWUOA010000702.1:0-1764 GCA_963923225.1 uncultured Planctomycetaceae bacterium | reverse complement strand
TGACTGGATAGAGGGAGAACTTGTCGCTGCCGCTGTGCACCGAGAGCTTGAGCCCCGAGGGGAGCCCGTAGGAGCGGCTCGCATGGGCCAGGACCGCGAGATCGTCGGAGAACTCCCGCTCGAAGGCGGCGAGGTCGCCGACGTAGTCGACTCCCTTGTTGAAGCGGCCGGTGAACTTGGGCGCGATCGTGTCGACCGGCACGCCGGAGTCGGCGAGGAGCGCGAGGATCACCAGCAACTCCGGCGGCGTCTGCGGGAGGTCGGTCTCGTCCATGCTCACTTCGGTGACGAACCCGGCCGCTCCCTTCCGCTCCCGCACGTGGCGGTGGATGGCCCCCGCCTCGGCCGCGGCCCGGAGGTATTTCCCGGCGATCGCCGCCACGGCGCCCTCGGAGAAGTGGAGCGGCTCCGCCACCCCCTCGATCCGCACCTTGCCCGAGAGCTCGCCGTGGCGGGCCACGAAGGCGGCGAGCTCGGCTGGGTCGGCCGGCGCACCGATCGAATCGGCGACGTCGATCGTGAAGAAGTCGCTCGAATCGAGGAACCGGTCGACGGTGTCGAGACGGACGTGATCGGCGTCGACGAACCAGGGATGCTTCCAGCCGCGTGCCGCCACGGCCGTCCCCGCCGCGCGGCGCACGCTCCCTGGCTCGCTGCCGATGAAGGTGTGCTCGCGGTTCGACTTGTTCCACACCGGCGCCACGACGACGCCCTCGGCGGCGAGCCGCTCGAAGGCCGAGAGCTGTGCCTCCGCCTGGTGCGCGAAGCGGTCGCCGACGCCGAAGGAGAGCCGGGGCAGGGGGGTGAACGCCACGCGATTCCTCCGGGTCAGACGTCCAGGTTCTTCACGTCGAGGGCGTGCCGCTCGATGAACTCGCGCCGCGGCTCCACCTTCTCCCCCATCAGCACGCGGAACAGATCGTCGGCCGCGGCCGCGTCGTTCATGGTCACGCGGAGGAGCGTGCGGTTGGCCGGGTCGAGCGTCGTGTCGCGGAGCTCCTCCGCGTTCATCTCGCCGAGACCCTTGAAGCGGGTGATCGAGAGCCCCTTCTCGCCGGCGCGGCGCACCGCCGAGAGGAGGCTGCGCAGATCCTCGAGACCGATCTCGTTCTCGCCCCGCCTGAGCGTGTAGCGCGGCTCCTCGGTGCCGGTGCGGTCCTCGGGGAAGAGCGACTCGATGCCGAAACCCATCTCCTTGAGATCGGCGAGGCCCGAGTTGATGCTCCGCACCTCGTGGAGATCGACCACCACGATCTGCTTGGAATCCCCCTCCGCAGCCTGCGGGGACGGGGCATCCGCGGCCGGGGCGTGCGGGGCTTCCTCGGCGCGGCCCACCGAGAGCGCGCCCCCTTCCGTCTTCTCCTTCTCCTTCATGAAGGCCTCGAGCTGGTCGCGGCCGGAGAACCAGTGCTCCTCCTCGCCGAACCAGACGTGGAACATCGGCAGCTTGCCCGAGGCGGGATCACGGCGACCGGCATGGTCGCGGAGACTCACGCCGCGGCGTTCGAGGGCCACCAGTGCGTCCTCGAGTCCGGCGAGCGTCCGGCAGAGCTTCTGCATCTGCGGTCCGGCGATCTCGCGGCCGTCCCCGGGGAGGAACACCCCCTCGCCGAGGCCCTGATCGAGGAGCTGCGCCTTCATCTCCTCGTCGGTCTGGACGTAGTACACCTGCTTCTTGTTGCGCACGCGGAACAGCGGCGGCTGCGCGACGTAGACGTGGCCGGCGGCCACGAGTTGGTACATCTGCCGGTAGAAGAAGGTGAG
>CAWUOA010000701.1:0-1766 GCA_963923225.1 uncultured Planctomycetaceae bacterium | reverse complement strand
CGCCGCCATCGGCATCATGCCGCGCATCCGCCCGCTGGCGGCGAAGCCGAAGAAGTGCGGGGAGGAGGGGCCGAAGGATTCGCGGAAGCGGCGATAGTTGACGTCGACGGCGACGACGTCCTGCTTCCAGGCGCCGAAGATCTGCTGGAAATATTCGGCGCGGTTGCTCGCGGCGACGATCCCCGGCGAGGACTCGCGGCGCAGGAGCATGCGCAGGCCGTCGGGCCAGTCGTGGGGTGCGAGCGCGTCGAGCGATTGGTCGTAGAGCGTGGCGACCAGTTCCGCGGCCGCCCCCGCCGCCGGGCCGGCGATCGGATCGTCGACGGAGCGGACCCGCGCCCGCCACACCTCCTTCGCCCCCGGCTCCACCCGGCGCGTGAAACGCTCCCAGGAGACGTCGAGCCGCTTGTCGGTCCAGGGGACGTCGATCACGCGCTGGGCCTGCCAGAGGCGGCCGTCGCGCACGATCCAAGCGGCGATCGTGAATCCGCCGCGGAGGGATTCGGTGACCGGCACCGTCACCGGCCACTGCGTCCGCCCCGGCTCGGTCCAGCCGCGGGAGAGAACTTTGCCGTCGCGCCGCACCTCGACGAAGCACCGCCCGGCGTCGTGGCCGGTGCCGAGGAGCGCCTTGAAGTCGCTCCCTGGAAGCGCCGTCGTCCCCGGGGGCAGCAGCGCCAGGCCCCGGCGGACGGAATAAGCCGTCGCCGTCGGATCGACCACCTCGATCGTCTGCCGCCCCTTCACCTCCGGGCCGTCGCCATCGACGACGAACTCCGCCCGGTAGATGCCGGGCGCCAGCCGCACCGTGGCTACCGCCTTGCCGGTGGCGGCGTCGGTGGTGTCCTTCGCCGTGAACACCGCCTCCCCCGCCTCCCAGCCCTCCGCCTCGTCGCCATCGACGGGGCTCGGCAGGATCTGGGCGAACGCGGGGCGGCGGCCGCCCGGGCCGCGCGGGGCCGCTGCGGCCGGGCGGGGCCGCGGGGCGTCGAACGTCGGAAGAAGATCGGGACGGGCCGGCTTCTCGGGCTGGACGAGACGGCGGATCGTGAGCGTGCCGGTCGCCGCGCGCGGCTCGCCGTCGAGCGACTCGGTCGCCACCGTCACCTTCACCTCCGCCGGTGCGCCGTCGGCGCCCGAGGCGTTCCAGGCGTCGGCGGAGACGCTCGCGCGAAGTGGCGCGAAGCCGGCGTTGACGACGCGTTCGGCGACGCGCGTCTCGCCTGAGGGGTCGGTCACCTCGGCGACGACCCGGTAGGCGAAGACCGGCGACGAGTCGACCGGCACCGAGCGGTCGGGCCGGGCGGGAAAGGTGACGGCGAAGGTGCCGTCGGCGCCGGTGACCGCCGTGCCGCGCGCGATCTTCTGCGGCCCGCCGTCGAAGGGCAGCCAGGGGAAGATCCACCGGCACCAGGGGGGGAAGCGCATGAGGCGCTCGACACGCCACCGGACGCGGGCCTCCGACACGGGCAGTCCGGTGTAGGTCGTGGCGGTGCCGACGAGCGACACGGGCGCGTCGAGGACCACCTTCGCCACGGGCGCCGCGAGCGTGGCCTTGAACTTCGGCCGCTTGTATTCCTCCACGCGCACGCCGAGCGCGGCGGTCGTGCCCTCCCCTTCGGCCACGATCGACCACTGGCCCGGCAGCGCTCCCGGCGGAATGGCGAAGTCGCCGTGGAAGGAGCCGTTGGCGTTGGTGCGGGCGAGCTCGCGGGCGAGCTCGCGGCCATTGGCATCGCGGAACGTCACCGTCACGGTGCGGTCGG
>CAWUOA010000700.1:0-1771 GCA_963923225.1 uncultured Planctomycetaceae bacterium | reverse complement strand
CGAGAGGAAGTTGTTGATCTGGTCGGTGTCGTTGCTGATCCGCGACATCAGGTCGCCGGTCCGCTTGCCGGCGAAGAAGTCGAGCGACAGCGACTGCATGTGGGAGTAGGTGCGCACGCGCAGGTCGGCGGCCACCCGTTCGCTCACCCAGGCGAGGACCCAGGTCTGCGCCCAGGAGAGGAGCCAGGCCACCAGCGCCGCGGCGACCAGCCCACCGAGATACCACCACACCATCGAGAACGGCACCGGCTCCCCCGCCTGCCTCGGGATGAGGACCCGGTCGACCAGCGGCATCGTCAGGTACGGCGGCACCAGCGCCGCCACCGTGCCGGCCAGCGACAGGCCGCAGCCGAGCAGCGCCATCGCCGCGTGCGGCCGGGCGAAGGAGACCAGACGCAACAGCGCCCGCCACGAGGTCGTCCCTTCCGCCACGTCCGCGTCGTCGTCCGACTCGTCGCGGAGGCGGGAGGGGGCCGGCGGCATCCCGGCGGCGTCTCCAGCCGGCTCGGTCGGGGCGGCGTCAGGGCGCACCGCGACGCCGCCGCGGAGACGCCCGTCGAACGCATCCTCCAGCGCGTGGATCGCCTTGGCCTGGGCAGGCGTGAACAGCCACCGCGCCGCGACCTCGCCTTCGCGGGAGAGTTCCAACCGGCCGACGCCCCCTCGGACCCGGACGTCGAGCCGCGTCGCCTCGTCGATCGGCCAGGCGTGGAGGCCGCCCGGTCCGGCCGAGGTGCCGTCGGACGAGGCGGGGCGGTCGCCGAGGAGGCGCCGGTCGGTGAGCGCGATCCAGCCGTCGGTGAAGCGGAGCCGATCGTCGAGGTCGTAGCGGGCCACGGCACGCACCGTCTCGCCCGGTTCCAGACGCACCCGTTCACCGATCGGAGGGAGGGCGGCGACGCTCTCCGTGTCTCGGGAACGGGGCGGCTCGGAGGGAGCGTCGGCCATGGTCGGAGGGGGATCTCGGAGATGGAGATGAGGAGGAAGTAAAAAAGGTGCGGAGACGGGGTGGTGCCGGTTCGGCGGGGCCTGCTTGCCCGGGGCAAGATCGGGGGGGGATCGTTCCGAATCAACCGTACGTTAACGCATGGAAGAAAAGGGGCCGGTGAAAGGAGTTTTTTTCAAGTTCCGGAAGGGGACGGCCGGCGGAACCACCCCAGGCCGGCGGGAAGGTGGGGGAACGGACGCCATCGCCGGGGCTTGTCCCTCAAGGACTTGCAACTACCTGCCGGCTCGGCGGCGGCCTCTTCGCCGGTGAAGTGCCGGACTTGGCACGGAAACTGCCTCCGTTTTCCTTCGTGAGCCCGTCATTCGCATTCGTGCCAGCGAAGCGTAGACTTGCTCACCGTGCGACGGTGATCCCGCTGATTCCGGGAGCGACGTCGCACGCGGTTCGCGTCGAAGCACGAGGCCGATTCGTGTGTCGATTCGACTCGTGATTCGTCGGTTGATTCGTTCCGAGGTGCCGGGAGGATCGCTGCATCGCGCTCAAGCGTGCGTCCGTGAGACGCACGGCGGTGTCAGAGGGCCTTTCGGCTGGGGAAACTTTCGACCCATGGCCATCACGGCCGGTTCGTCGTCGGTGTCGTGTTCGGGCTCGCGGAAGACTTCAGGTTCTCTCCCCGGTCCGGGCGCCGCCGATTCTGCGGCAGAAGGAAGTCCGTCAACGGACGTTCCGGAAGCCCGGAGGCCCGCCTCAGGCGGAGCCTCCGGTCCCTCCCGTGTCCCGCACGGGAATCGTGGTCCCTCCCGTGTCCCGCACGGGAATCAG
>CAWUOA010000699.1:0-1774 GCA_963923225.1 uncultured Planctomycetaceae bacterium | reverse complement strand
CACAAGGAGTATCGTCGGCAGCGTCAGATGTGTATAAGAGACAGGCCTACGACCGGACGCTCGGCTACGACGAGCTCGTGGTGCGCTTCCGGCCGGCAGGCGACGCCTGACGCTCCCCACCCGGCCCTGCGTCGTCACTTCCCGGCGTCGGGGGCCGCTTCGAAGTAATCGGTCGTGTCGACGCCGTCCAAGTCGAAGAGGACCGGCGTCGAGGTGCCCTTGACGATGACGTGCATCGTGGCGGGCATCGCCTTTCCCTGCTCGATGCCGTACTTCTCGAGAAACTTCGGCCCCGGCCGCCAGCCGCTGGCCAGAAGAAACTCCTGCCAGGGATGCCGCTCGAGCCAGGCCCGGCCGAGCTCCTCCTTCACGCGCTCCTTCGGCTTGAAGGCGTAGCGGACGACGTACCCCGCCTCGGCGGCGCCGCGGCCCTGGGGGTCGTCCTCGGGAGCCTTCTCGATCGCGACGATCGTCGCCGTGCCGGCGTAGTCGACGTATTTTCGCGGCCCCGCCCCGGGCTGATCCGATGGACCCGGCTCGGCCGTCATGGCCGGTCCGGCGAATCCGAGCAGTGCGACGGCGGCGAGGAGCACCGGCGGCGAGCGTCTCATGACGGAGTCTCCGGGAAGCCAGGGGGATCACTCTTGTTGTACGCCACCGCTCCCGGCGGCACACGCGGCGGGACAGCGGCGGCCCGGCGCCGTATGCTCACGGCCATGCACGCGCACCACGGCCTCGTCCAGACCGAGATCGACTCCCCCTTCGGGCGGCTCACGCTCGTCGCCGGCCCGCGCGGCCTGCGGGCCATCCATTGGCCGGGCGAGCGGACCGACGACTCCGGCGACGGCGACGCGGGCACCGCCGCGGTCCCTTCCGGAGCCGCGTTCGACTCGCTCCGCTCGGCGGCGGCACAGCTCGGCGAGTATTTCGCCGGCGAGCGGACGACGTTCGCGCTCCCGCTCGATCCCGTCGGCACCCCCTTCCAGCAGTCGGTGTGGCAGGTGCTGCGGACGATCCCCTACGGAACCACGATCAGCTACGCCGAACAGGCGAGGCGTCTGGGCGACGTGAAGAAGGCTCGCGCCGTCGGTGCCGCCAATGGCCGCAACCCGCTGCCGATCGTCGTCCCCTGCCACCGCGTCATCGGCAGCGGCGGGGCGCTCGTCGGCTTCGCGGCCGGCACCGATGCCAAGGCCTGGCTCATCGACCACGAGCGGGGCATGCTCGTCGAGGCGATGGCCGACGGCCGGAGCCGCTGACGAGCGCACTCGGTCACTTCTGCTTGGTGCGGAAGACGAGCAGGTAGGGCACGGCCGGCCGCCCCTCGGTGTCGGTGAAGTTGCGGAGCTTCTCGCTGTTGACCCAGATCGCGTAGGTCTTCCCCGCCTCGAGCTCCACCGGCAAGAGACAGGTGAGCTTGTCGCCGGAGAACTTCGGATCCCCGGCCTGACGGGGGAAATGCTCCCGGTCGATCATCGACCACGACCAGGAGCCGTCACGCATGGTCTTGCTGAAGGTGACGCGGATCTCCTTGAGCGTCGAATCGACCTCCGCCGAGCCCGCGGCGGGGAACGTCGACACCACCACCGGCGGCACCGTGCCGAGCGTGACCTCCTCGGCGGCGGCCAGACGGATCGAACAGACCACAAGCGCGATCGCGAGGCAGACGGTGCGGTGCATGGGGCATCTCCGGGCGGGGGGCCGAGGCGGTCGGGGGCGAGATCGCAATCTACCCCACGCCGCAGCCCCGGTCATCACGGCCGCGGCCCGAGGC
>CAWUOA010000698.1:0-1776 GCA_963923225.1 uncultured Planctomycetaceae bacterium | reverse complement strand
TCCGGGCGAGCTTCTCGCGCCGCGCCTTCTCGAGGCCGGCGACGACGCCCCCTCCGATTCGACCGCCTCCGGCGTCGCCGCCGGCCTCGAGAAGGCGCGGCGCGAGAAGCTCGCCCGGATCGCCGGGATGGGCCACGACCCGTGGGGGAGCCGCTTCGATGGCACCAGCCCGATCGCCGAGGTCCGGGCCGCGGGCGAAGCGCTCAAGCGCCCCGAAGGGGAGCCACCGGCCGAGGACGGGCCCACCGTGCGGGTGGCGGGGCGGATCATGCTCCAGCGGAGCGCGGGGAGCCTCGTCTTCCTGTCGCTCGCCGACCGCAGTGGCCGGATCCAGATCATGCTCGGCAAGAAGCAGGTCGGGCCGGAGGCCTGGAAGGTGGTCGACTGCCTCGACCTCGGCGATCTCGTCGGCGTCGACGGCCGGCTCGGGTATTCGAAGACCGGCGAGCTGACCGTCTTCGCCTCGGGGCTGACCTTCCTCACCAAGTCGATCGAGACGCCGCCGGACAAGTTCCACGGCCTGGTCGACACCGAGCTCAAGCAGCGGATGCGCTACGTCGACCTGATCCACGGCGAGGGGGTGCGCGAGCGCTTCATCGCCCGCAGCCGGATCGTGGCGAGCATCCGCGACACCCTCGCCCGCCGCGGCTACCTCGAGGTCGAGGGGCCGACGCTGCAGGACTCCGCCGGCGGGGCCGCCGCCCGTCCCTTCAAGACGCACCACAACGCGCTCGACATGGCGCTCGTGCTGCGGATCGCGCTCGAACTGCATCTCAAGCGGCTCCTCGTGGGGGGCCTGGAGCGCGTCTTCGAGCTCGGCCGCGTCTACAGGAACGAGGGCGTGAGCCCGCGGCACAATCCCGAGTTCACCATGCTCGAGGCCTACGAGGCCTACGGCGATTACGTCACGATGATGGACCTCACCGAGGCGATCATCCGCGACGCCGCGAAGGTCGCCGGCACGCCGCCGGTGGTGCAGTGGATGGGGCACGAGGTCGACCTCGCCAAGCCCTTCGAGCGCGTGCGCTACGACGACCTCCTGGCCCGCGTCACCGGCTGCGATCCGGCCGACCCGGCGAGCGTGGCGGCGGAGGCGGCCAAACGCGGCATCGACACGGCCGGCCGCCATCCCGACGTGATCAAGAGCGACCTCTTCGAGAACGCCTGCGAGGCGTCGCTCTCCTCGCCGACGTTCGTCATCGACTACCCCGCCGCCATCTGCCCGCTCACCAAGCGGAAGCGGGGGCGGCCGGAGATCGCCGAGCGCTTCGAGCTCTACGTGGCGGGGATGGAGCTGGCCAACGCCTACACCGAGCTCAACGACCCCGACCTCCAGGAGGAGCTGTTCCGCACGCAGCTGGCGGGACTGGCCGCCGACGAGTCGATGGCCCGCATGGACACCGACTTCATCAAGGCCCTCCGCCACGGCATGCCGCCGGCCGGCGGCCTCGGTATCGGCATCGACCGGCTGGTGATGCTGCTGACGCAGGCGTCGAGCATCCGCGACGTGATCCTCTTCCCCATCCACCGCCCGCAGGCCGGGGGCTGACGACGTGTACACCCTCCTCCTCTGCTGGCGCTACCTGCGGACGCGCTGGATCGCGCTGGCCAGCGTGATCAGCGTGACCCTCGGCGTGGCGACGATGATCGTCGTCAACGCCGTGATGGCCGGGTTCGCGCACGAGATGCAGTCGCGGATCCACGGGATCCTCTCCGACCTGGTCTTCGAGAGCCATTCGCTCTCCGGCTTCCAGGACCCGCAGTGGCACATGGAGG
>CAWUOA010000697.1:0-1778 GCA_963923225.1 uncultured Planctomycetaceae bacterium | reverse complement strand
GTGTCGAGGAAGTCGGGGATCGGCCCCATTTCGCCGATCGCGCGTTCCACGAGCGTCGCCGCCTCCGCGGCCGTCGCCGGCGCCGCCAAATCGAACGCGAGGTTCCCAGCGGCGATGCCCTGCTGGGTCGGGGGCAGCGTTCCGCCGGCGAGCAGGTCCCTGTACGCCGCCACCGCCTCGGCGTCGCGCCCGCTGATGTCGGCGAGGATGGCGGATTGGAGGGCGATGTCGGGGGAACCGGGATTCTCCCTGAGGATCTTCTCGCGCAAGGCATCGACGCGGGCTCGCACCTCCTCGAGCCCGGCCTCGTCGGCAGCCGCCACGATTTCCAGCAGCGTCTGGAGCAGCGTGGCGGCAGGCAAGCGGGCTCCCAGGGCCTCGATCTCGCCGATGGCGTCGGAGGTGCGACGGCGGTCGCCGAGATGGCGGGCCCAGCGGAGACGGCCGGCGTCGGAAAGGGGAGCCACTTCCCGGAATACCCGCTCCGCACGCTCGGCGAATCCGGCGGCCTCGACCTGCGCCGCGATGGTCATCAACGGTTGCGCGTTGCGCTCGTCGACCGGTTCCACCGGCACTACCCTGTCGATCGCCGCGCGTGCGGCCTCGTCGTCACCGCGCGCCCGGGCCACGCGAACTTCGAGGAGCGCCGTCCCCATGGCGCCCGGTGCCCCCCGCTTGAGCCGCTCGAGCCAGCGCTCGGCATCCGCTGCATCGCCCTCGTCGAGGGCCAGCTCGACGAGCATCGCCAGGATGGGCACCCCCGCCTCGGGCGACTCGGCGATCGTCGAGAGCTCCTCGCGGGCCGCCTCCCGCTGCCGGCCGCCGAGGCGTCCTCGGGTACGGGCCCGCAGCACGGTCTCGTCGAACGAGAGCGGCCGCAGGGTCTCGAGTGAGTCGAACTGTGCGATCGCCCGACGCCAACTCGCGGGATCGGGCCGTCCGGCGAGGATCGCCGCGGCCACGGCGGCATCCTCCGCGGCCGCCGCCGTCTGCTCACGTTCCCCGTTCGACAGGAGCCGGAGGGCCTCCTGCACGTCGGCCTGCCTCCGGCTCGATCCGAGGAGCAAGGCCAGACGTCTCCGCGCCTCCCTTCCTGCCGGTGTGTCGACGACTCCTTCCTGACGGATCACCCCCTCGAGGACCGCGCGCGCTTGGTCGACTCGCCCGCGGCTTCCGAGGAAGCCGGAGAGCCGCGAAGCCGCGACCGGGTCACCGGGCTTCGACTTCACGGCATCACGCAGCACGCGCTCGACGGCCAGGTCGTCCCCCTTCACACCGGCCGCCTCCAGCTCGAACACCTCGCGCTGCTTCGGCGGAAGCGACGCGATCGCCGCCGCCTCGGTGGCTGCCGCCTTGTCGCCCCGCCCCGAGTCGATCTCGATCTTCAAGAGGGCCAGCCGGGGCTCGACTCGGCCCGGTGCCAGATCGATCGCCCGACGGGCGGCCGCCACCGCGTCGTCGGTCATTCCATGGCGGGCCATGAGGCGGGCATGCCAGAGCACCTGTTCGAAGTCGCGGCAGTCGGGGGGGGTCGCCTTGTCCGCGATCGCCAACGCGTCTCCGATCCTCCCCGCCCTCTCGGCCAGATCGGCGCGGAGCCGTTCGACGACCGGCCCCCCCGAGGCGCCGAGCGACGCGATCACCGACATCGCCTCGTCGAAGCGCTGCGCCTCCACCAGCAGTCGAGCCAGCCGACGGGCCGACCAGGGCACTCCCTCGCCGGCCTTCACGGCGCGGCGGAGATGGCCGATCGCCGCCGTCCGGTCGCCACGGCACTC
>CAWUOA010000696.1:0-1781 GCA_963923225.1 uncultured Planctomycetaceae bacterium | reverse complement strand
TCACGAAGTGGGGCGATTGGTCTCGATGGAGGGCGTCGTCGAGCGGGCTTGGATCGATGGCGGGGACATGCGGCTGGAAATCCAGGCCGCGGGAAGGCTCTTCGACGCCGTCGTGCCGGGGGAAGTCGCGGCGGCGATCGAGGGCCTTCCCGACGATCCTCGGGGCTTCGTCGACGTGGTGGTCCGCGTCGGCGGACCGGTGACCACCGAGTCGCCGGCGCGTGGGGGGGCCCGATTCGAGGTGCGGGTCGAACGGCCGGAATGGCTCGGGCTTTCGGAGCCGGCGCCGGCTCCCCTGTTCCGCGACGCGGCCGCAGCACTCGATTCGATCGGCCGCTACCAGCCGGGCGAACGGCTCGGCAGACGCGTGCGGACCTTCGGCCAGGTGATCCATGCGATTCCGGGGACGACGCTGTTCCTGCAGAACGGCCACATCGGCGCCGAGGTGCGGCTCGGGGCGGGTGCGGCGGGCACCGGGGAGCGGTTCGTCCCGGGCGATCTGGTGGAGGTGGCCGGATTCCTCGATCGTTCGGCACGCCGGTTGTCGCTCCGCAACGCCGCGGTGACGAGGGTCGAGAAGGGTGCCGCCCCCGCACCCCTCGTCGCCACGGCGGCGTCGATCCTCGACGCCCATGCGTCGCCCGGAGGTGCAGGCCCCCGCGAATACGACGGCTGCCTGGTGCGGTTTTCCGGAGTGCTCGTCCAGTCGCAGCCCGTCGAGGCCGGCGGCGTCCTTCTGGTCCGGTGCGACGACGTCCTCGTCGCGGCGGAGGCCGATGCCGGCACGTTCGCCGCGATCGGTGCGGCCGAGCCCGGGAGCTTCCTGTCGCTCACCGGAGTGGCGTTCGTCGATCCAGGGCCGTCGGTGCCTGCGGGGGGCGGCGCCCCGGACAGGCGACTGCGCCTGCTCGTCCGTGACGGGGGCGATTGCCTGCTCGTCCGCCGGCCGCCCTGGTGGACCCCGGCCCGGCTCCTCGCGATCCTGGCCGCCACCGCCGCGGTCCTCGCCACGGCGCTGGTCTGGGCGGCGACGCTGCGGCGACAACTCGGGGCCCAGACGCGCCGGCTGGCGGCGGAGATGCGCTCGCGGCGCGATGCGGCGATCGAGTTCGAGGCGACGCTGCGCGAGCGGAACAGGCTGGCGGCGAACCTCCACGACACGCTCCAGCAGACGATCGGCGGCATCGGATTCCAGCTCGACGCCTGCCAGACCGTCGGGGGCCAGCCCGGCCCCGGTGCCCAGCGCCACCTCGCCGTGGCACGGCGGATGGTCGACCACGCCGCGAAGGAATTGCAGGCCTCGGTGTGGGCGATGCGGAGCCTGCCGATGGACGGGAAGCCGTTCGCCGAGGTGCTCGCGGCGCTCGTGTCGCGCGTCTGCGAGGGTCACGACGTCGTGATCGCCGTCCATGCCGAAGGGCGGCTCGACGACCTTCCGGAGTTCGTCTCGGGGAACCTGCTGCTCCTGGTGCAGGAGGCGGTCCACAACGCACTCCGGCACGGCCGGCCGACGCGGATCGCCGTCGCGGTGGCGAACGATCCGGCGACGGGCATGTTGCGGGCACGTGTCGAGGACGACGGCCTCGGCTTCGTCGTGGGAACGCAAGCCGGAGCGAGCGAGGGGCACTTCGGCATCCACGGGATGCAGGAGCGCGCGGAGCGATTGGGTGGAAGCCTCGTCGTGAGCAGCCGTCCCGGAGGGGGAACGGTCATCGAGGCGGTCGTCGGGCGCCGCGACTACGACGCGAACCTGGAGGCGGAATGACGCGGCCCCGCCGCCC
>CAWUOA010000695.1:0-1783 GCA_963923225.1 uncultured Planctomycetaceae bacterium | reverse complement strand
TTCATCACCAGTTCGTTGGCGTTGCCGTCGTAGATCTCCCCCTGCAGCAGGATGATCCGGTTCTCGAGCAGCAGGTCGCCGAGCGTCATCTGCCGCTGACGCTGGTAGTCGCGGGAGGCGCCGGAGGCGTTGGCGAAACTCGGGATCGGGCCGGACGGGCGGGCGTGCATGATGGGGACCCGGGAAAGGGACACGAACGGGGGACGCGGGACGGCCGGACTCGGGATCGCTCCCCGGGCCTAGCGCCGGGCGCCGCGTGCCGGCGCGGCCTCGGCCTGCGTGGCGACGGGAATCTCCTCCTCGCCCACCACCGCACCGCACACCGCGTGGTCGACGGCGTCGGCATCGGGGCGCGGGAACTCGAACGGGACGTCGGTGAAGGACGCACCCTCCGTGATCAGGGCCAGCGTCTTGGTCTCGATGATCTGGTTGCGGAGGACGTCCATCAGCCCGCGGGATTCGAGGCTCGCGCGGACACGCCGCGGCGACTCGCCCGACTGGGCCGCGATGGCGCGGATCTCGGCGTCGTAGTCGGCCGGGGTCTCGGCGATCGACTGCTCCTCGGCGATCCGCTCGAGGATGAAGTGCTCCTTGAGGGCCTTGGCGGTGCTGGCCATCACCGACTGCCGAAGCTCGTTGACGTGGCGGCGGATCGAGTCGTCGTCGAAGCCGCTGCGACGCAGCTCGAGGATCGCCCGCTCGAGCTCCCGCTGGCTCTGGCGGCGGAGGAGGTCGGGGGGCAGGTCCCAATCGGCCGAGGCGGTGAGGGCGCTGGACACCTGCTTCCGCACCTCGCGGCGCTGATGCCAAGAGAGCTGCCCCTCCAGCTGGCCGCGGATCGCGGCCCGGAGGGCGGCGGCGTCGGCGAAGGGGCCGAGCTCGGCCAGCAGTTCGGGGGTGAGCTCCGGGGTCTCGAGCTTCTTCACCTCGACCACCTCGAGCTCCATCGTCACCGGCTTGCCGCGGAGCGACTCGACCGCCGCCTCCGGGGAGACCGTCACGGTGGCGGTCACCGGCTTGCCCGGCTTGGCGCCGGCCACGAGCTTGGCGAATCCGGGCACCTCGGCGTCGGCCAGCGACAGCTTGTCGCGCACGACGATCTCGACCTCCGAGGCCTCGCTCAGCAGCGTGTCGCCGTCACGGAAGCGGAGGTTCGCCACCACGAGATCGCCCTCGGCGGCGGGCCCGTCGTGGGGAACGAGCCGGCTGCGGTCGCGGAGGACGTTGGCGAGGGCTTCGTCGACGTCGGCCTCGGAGATATCACGGCTGGGGCGCTTGATGGCCAGCCCCTTCCAGGCAGGCAGGTCGAACTCGGGCCGCACCTCGATCGAGAACTCGAACGTCATCGGTCCCTGCTCGGGAACGACGATCGCCGCCACGTCGAGCTCCGGCTCGCTGATCGGCGAGAGCTTTTCGGTGTCGGACACCTGGGTCATGGCGTCGGCGAGGAGCTTGGAGCGGATCTGCTCGGCGAGCTCCGACTTGAACCGGCTGCCGACCAGCGTCTTGGGGGCGCGGCCGGGGCGGAAGCCCGGAAGCTGAGCCGTCGGCATCAGCTCCGAAAGCGACTCGGCGCGGTAGCGGTCGATGTCCTCGCGCGGAATGGAAACCTTCACCTTCCGCTGGCAGGTGGAGAGCTTGTCGACGGCGACGTCGAGCTTGAGCGGCGGACGCTGCCCGGGGAGGGATTCGGCGGAGGGGGCGGTGTCGAGGGCGGCGGAGTCAGACATGGACACTTCCGGGACGGCGGGATCGGGTGGAGGCAGGATACGGAGAACAGGGA
>CAWUOA010000694.1:0-1783 GCA_963923225.1 uncultured Planctomycetaceae bacterium | reverse complement strand
CGGCGGGTGACGTGAGCCGTCAGGCCAGGATCGGCTCGAGGACGTGGCCGTGGACGTCGGTGAGGCGGCGGTCGACGCCGTTGTGCCGCCAGGTCAGCTTCGTGTGCTCGATCCCCATGAGCCTGAGCACCGTGGCGTGGACGTCGTGGACCGTCGTGGGGTGGGCGCGGTCGAGCGGCTTGTAGCCGAAGTCGTCGCTCTGGCCGTGGGTCACCCCGCCGCGGATGCCGGCGCCGCACAGCCAGTTGGTGAACACGTAGGGGTTGTGGTCGCGGCCCCGGCCCCCCTGCGAGCTCGGCATCCGTCCGAACTCGGTCGTCCAGAGGACGAGCGTGTCCTCGAGAAGGCCGCGCTGGTCGAGATCCTGGATCAGCGCGGCGGCGCCGCGGGCCATGCCGGCGGCGAGTGGGCCGTGGTCGCGATGGACGTCCTCGTGGGAGTCCCAATTGCGGCGTGGGAAGCCGTTGTCGTTGCCGCTCCACACCTGCACGAAGCGCACGCCGCGCTCGAGGAGACGACGGGCGGTGAGGCACTTGAGGCCGAAGTGGTGGGTCTCCTCCGGCACGTTGATCTCCGTCGGCCAGTCGCCGCGGCCCGGCTCGACGCCGTAGAGCCGCAGCACGTGCTCCGGCTCGTCGGCCAGCGACAGCGCCTCCGGCGCCGCCAGCTGCATTCGCGCGGCCAGCTCGTAGCTGCGGATGCGCGCCTCGAGGCGGCCATCCCCCTCGCGGCCGGCCAGATGCAGGCGGTTGAGACGCGCGAGCGCCGCGCGGGTGGCGGCGTCGCCGTCGGCGGTGAGCCAGGCGGCGGAGGCGTGGGGGCGGAGATCGGCGATCGGCTCCTCGGCCCCGGGACGGACCACCGTGCCGGCGTGCTGGGCCGGGAGGAATCCCGAGTCCCAGTTCTTCACGCCGTTGGAGGCGTAGCCGCGATGGTCGGGAAGGACGACGAACGTCGGCAGGTTGTCGTTGAGCGAACCGAGCGCGTAGGAGGCCCAGCAGCCGGCGCCGGGAAAGCCGGGCAAAACGAAGCCGGTCGTCTGGAGGAGCGTGGCCGCCGAGTGGACGCCGGAGGTGCTCACCATGTCGTGGATGAAGGCCATCCGGTCGACGACCGCGCCGAGCGGCGCCACCGGCTCCGAGAGGAGCTTGCCGCACTCGCCGTGCGGCGAGAAATCCCACACCGGCGCCAGCCACGGCCCCAGGCCGTTCTGGAACGCCTCCACCGGCTCGCCGAAGTCGCTCTCCTGGCCGTTCCGCTTGACGAGCTCCGGCTTGTGGTCGAAGAGGTCGATGTGGCTGGCGGCGCCGGCCATGAACAGCTGCACCACGCGCTTCGCCTTCACCGGCCATCGGACCGCCGGATGAAAGCCGCCGGCGGGGGCGTCGTCGGCCGCGAGCATCGCCGACAGGGCCAGGCTCCCCAGGCCTCCGCCGGCCGCTTCGAGCCAGGCCCGACGCGAGAGCGCCGCGCCGGCCCGTGGGTGCGGGAACGCCGAATCGGACGGTGAACGGGGGAGCATGGGAAACCCTCCTGCCGACTCCGGCGACGGTTCAGTCGACGAAGGTGAACTCGTTGAGGTTGTAGAGCGCCCGGCAGACCGCGGGGAGGCCGTGGCCGCGGGCCAGTTCGACGAGCGCCGCTGCCTCGCCCTCGGCCGGCGGGCGGCCGAGGGCCAGCCGGAAGGCCCGCTCCACCTGACGCACCGGATCGTCGCCCGCCTCGCGCGCGACGCGGGCGGCGAGTTCGAGGGCCTGCGTGGTCATGAAGCCGTTGTTGAGGA
>CAWUOA010000693.1:0-1785 GCA_963923225.1 uncultured Planctomycetaceae bacterium | reverse complement strand
GCGAGCCTCGCGCGGCTGAAGGAAGCCTTCGCCGAAGCGTGACGGCGCGAAAGCGACTCGCGGCTGTCGGCGACGGACCGATCCCTTCAGGGTGCCGCCGCGCGATCCGCTCGCCAGGCCTCCTCGAGGCGCTCGAGCACCTCCTCGGAGAGGGTGCCGGTCTCGACGATCCGTCCTGCCTCGACGACGAGGTACCGGGGCACCGCATCGACCGCCAAAGCCCGCTGCTGTTCCTCCGCCACCACGCCGTTTGGAAACTCGGCGACGAATGTCTCGTCGGCGACGTGGGCTGGAAGGTCGTCATCGTCCTCGACCGAGAGGTGGATCAGCCGCCCACGAAAACCGCTTTCCGACAGAAACGTGCCCAACGACTCGATCGCCGGCTCGAGCGCCCTGCAGGGCTGGCACCAACTTGCCCCGAGGACGACGAGCACCCGTCCTTGGGAGGGAACGGCGATTCGACCGGGGCCTCCGCCAGCCGGATCCCAGGCGAGATCGAGGGCGCCGAGGCGGCTCCCCACGAGGCCGCGCTGCCGCAGCAGGCGCGCGTGCTTGGCGAGCACGCCCGCACGGAAGGGGTCCTTTGCGTAGAAGAGGATCGAGCGGAAAGCCATCGCCACGGCGGCGGAGGTCAGATTCGGCCGGGGGAGGTCCCGACCGTCGTGATCGAGGTCGATGGCGCGGAACGCCTCGACCCCGTCCGGCCATTCCACCCGCTCCAGGCGAAACCGGCTCCGGATCGCATACGCCACCGGCGGCCGGTCGGCTGCCGGATCGCGTTCGACGACCCGGCCATCGACCAAGACCTCGATCCTCCCCGTCGGCCGCGTCGAGGCCGACGGAATCCGGAGCGCGAATTCGAGAATCTCGCCGCAATCCGGATCACCCGCGAGCGTGACCGACCGAGTCGACACCTCGGTGGACACGACCTCTCCCGGCGCGT
The DNA here is from genome assembly GCA_963923225.1 of uncultured Planctomycetaceae bacterium. Classification (GTDB taxonomy): domain Bacteria; phylum Planctomycetota; class Planctomycetia; order Pirellulales; family UBA1268; genus QWOP01. The sequence goes on along the minus strand of CAWUOA010000693.1, from coordinate 842 downwards.
TGCCACAGCGCACCTCCACCGTCACCTCTGCGTCCACCTCGCGCGTCTCCCGGAAGTCCCTCGGCGCGTACAAGCAGAGGGCCAACAGCGGGGGGACGACGCTGCCGGGCGCCAGGGGCGCTTCGTCGGCGGAGCGAGGAAGGAGATCGATGCCGAAGGGAGACCCTGCCGCATCGACCGTCTCGAACCATCCGGCGATCCGGCGTTCGGACGCGGGCCGCACGACCCCGTTGGAACTCGGCTCGGGGAGGGGTGGCGGACGAACGTCGGGCGCGAACGCCCAGACGTGGTCGAGTGCCCGCGTCTGATCCGGCTCGAAAGGGATCGTGAGCCTCACGATCCGGTCGAGCGTCCGCGCGAGATCGATGTCGGAGAGCCCCTCGTCCCGCAGGCACTCCACGAACCCGTCGACGAATCGGCAGGGATCGGTCGGCTCCGGACGCAGCAACTCCTTCTTGATGAGCGCCGCGAAGCGATCCACGATCGCCTCGCCATTCGCTCCCAACGCTTCGGGATGACTCCGAAGCGGTCCCCACATCATCTCGGGAAGGACGATGTCCGCCGGATCGATCGCTGCAGGGTCGAGCGATGGAGCGAAGATCGATGGCGACTCTCCCGCCGGTTCGGGGTCCGCGGCGGGAATCGGGAGCACCATCGCGATCGAGAGCCAGAGGCTCGCGATCACCATCCGGATCGTCGCGCGCATCCCTCGATCCTCCTTCGATGATCCTCGGTCGAGCGTCGCTCGCCGGACGCGTCGATCGCCCCGCGTCGCTCTTCCCTTCCGCATCCCCCCGCCGATGCCTCACTCCGCGCCGAGCCCACGCACGCCCGCCACCAAC
>CAWUOA010000692.1:0-1791 GCA_963923225.1 uncultured Planctomycetaceae bacterium | reverse complement strand
CCCGGATCGATCGAGAGCACCAGCGACGGCTGGCGGCAGAAGCGCTTCGTGTGGAGGGCCACGGTCTGGTCGAGCGACACCGAATTGAAGGTGCCGGGCTTCGGGGCCTGGAGCGGCGCGCCTGTGAGCCACATGTCGGAGCAGATGTGGGAGTCGGCCTTGGGGCCGTTGGAGTGGCAAAGCCCGCCGAAGAAGCTCATCCGGTCGAGGAAGGGGGCCAGCGGCTCGGTCGACTTCCCGAGCGCGAGGCGGCCGTCGGGGCCGGTCTTCGGGAACCAGAACCATTCGTCGATGCCGAGCTCCGGCCGCGGCAGCGCCATGCCGTTGGCGGTGTAGACGGCGCAGAAGCGGCGCGGCGGGGCGGCCGCGGCCTCCTCCCCCATCGCCTCGAGCAGCGGCAGGGCCAGCGCCGTTCCGGCGAGGCCGCGGAGGACCGCGCGGCGGTCGAGACGCCTGGCGGCGACGGCGGGGCGGCTGGCACGGAATCGCTGCATGGCTTCCTCACTTCGACAGGAAAAGGTCGCTCGTGACCACGGCCCGGATCGCCTCGCGGACGCCCCCTCCGTGGGATCGTACCTCCGCGGCGATCTGCCGCAGCAGCGCGACGTCGGCACCCACGGGGGCCCGGCCGCAGCCGTAGGTGGCCAGACGCCTGACGAACTCGTCGGCCACCCGGTCGGCAAGCGCCGTGCGGACATGCTCGCGGAAGTCGGCGAAGCCCGCCACCTCGGTGCCGTCGGGCAGACGCGACGCCGCATCGAAGGCGTCGCTCCGCGGCAGCCCTGCCGCGTCGAAGGCCTCGAAGGGGAGGCCCCAGGGATCGATCCCCTCGTGGCAGGCGGTGCAGCCCTTGGCCGAGCGGTGTGCCTCGAGGCGCTGCCGGAGGGGGAGCTTGGAGAGGTCGTCGAGCTTGGGGACGTTCGGCGGCGGATCGGGAGGGGGCTGGCCGACGATCGCGCGGGCGAACCAGGCCCCGCGCTTCACCGGATTCGGTTCGCGGCCGTCGGAGAGCCCGGCGAGCACCGCCGGCAGTCCGAGCAGGCCCCCGCGTCCCTCGAGCCTCGCCGGCACGAAGTCGAAGCCGCTCTCCACGAGCGCGCCCTGGCCGTAGTAGTCGGCGACGACTTCGTTGACGACGACCTCGTCGGTGGCCACGAGCGCCTCGAGCGGGGCGTCGGTGCGTGCCAGGTGCTCGAAGAACCGGGCCGGCTCCTCCCGCAGCGACGGCTTGGCGTGGAGCGTGAGCCGCGGATGGCGGGCCCGGTCGGTCTCCACGACGTCGAAGCGGCCGAGGCCGAGCCACTCCCCCACGAAGACGTCGGCGAAGCGTGCGAAGCGCGGGTCATCGACGAGCCGGTCGACCTCCGCGCGGAGGTTCGCCCGGAGCGTGCCGTCGGCGGCGAGCGCGAGAAGTCGGGCGTCGGGGGGAGAGTTCCAGAGGAAGTAGGAGAGCTTGGAGGCCAGTTCGAATCCGTCGAGCGGCTCGGGCTCCGCCCCCGCGCTCGACTCGACGAGGAACAGGAACTGCGGCGACGCGAGCACCGCGAGCAGCCCGTCGCGGAGCGCCGCGTCGAAGCCGGCGCCGGCGGCGGCCGCGCCCCGCCACACCGCCAGAAAAGCCTCCGTCTCCGCGGCCGTCACCGGCCGGCGGAAGGCGCGCGTGGCGAAGGCCGCGAGGATCGCCCGGGCCCGGGCCTCCGGGGCGGCCGCCTCGGCGCCGGCCACGTCGTGGATCGCCCGGTGGGAGGCGGGGGGCCAGCTCTCGAGGAACGGCCCCTCGAACTCGATCGA
>CAWUOA010000691.1:0-1796 GCA_963923225.1 uncultured Planctomycetaceae bacterium | reverse complement strand
CAGTTCAACTATTACCGCGGCGGCCTGGGAAGCTGCGCGGTGGAGATGCACTGACCGTCGCGTCCATGGCATCATCCGCCTGATCGGCGAGCGCGTCCGTTCCCGCGACGGACTCGCGACCATGTGCCCCCCCGAAGGGAAAGGATTCCGACCATGAACGTTTCTCCGAAGCCCCAGGCCCACCGGGGCCTCAGGGCGCTCGTCGCAGTGATTCTCCTCGCCCATGCAGGCCGCACGGCCTACGGCGAATGGGTCAATCTCGGCACCGGCGGGATCGTCGGCGGGCAGGTCGAGGGAATGGAATCGCAGGGGAATCCCGTCAGTGGCGCGGTGCGGGCGATCGCCCCGCACCCGACGAATCCCGACGTCCTCTGGCTCGGCGCCGTCAACGGCGGGATCTGGCGGACGTCGAATGCCACCGCCCCCGTGCCCGTTTGGACGCCGCTCGGCGACCAACTCTCCTCGCTGTCGATCGGAGCGCTGGCGATCGATGTCGACGATCCGCTCGGAAACACGCTCCTGGCCGGTTTCGGGCGGGCCAGTTCCCTGTCGCGCACCGGTGGGTTCCGCGACGGGGTGGTGCGGTCGGTGGACGGCGGCGCGACATGGGCCGCGCTCGGCGGGCTCACGCTCACGGGAGCGAACGTGTCGGGTATCGTCGCCAACGGCGACACGATCCTCGTGGCGGTGAACACGGCCGACACCTTCTCCTTCGGCGTCACCGGCATCTATCGCAGCGCCGACGGCGGCGCGACCTTCGCACACCTTCCTTCCACGGTCGGCAGCGGACTGCCGACGGGCGTGAGCTACGACATCCGGATGAATCCGCTCGATCCCTCGGATATCGTCACCTCGATCGCCCTCGGGCCGGCCGCCAACGGCATCTGGCGATCGCACGACGGCGGCGGCACCTGGGGGAAGATCAGCGACGCCGCCGTCGATGCGACGTTCGGTGCGTCGACGAGCAACGTCAAGCTCTCCTTCGGTAATGCCGGTCAGGTGTACGCGGGCGTCGTCAATTCGGGCCGGGTCGACGGGCTGTTCCGCCTCGGTGCCGGAGACACCTCCTGGCAGGCCCTCGATCTCCCGGTGACGACCGAGCCCGGAGGCAGCGTCGGGCTCAATCCGGACAGCGACGAGGAGCCCGCCACGGCCCCCCCGGCGGAGATCGCCGGCGGCCAGGGCTCGCTCCACTTCTCCCTGGTCGCCGATCCCGTCGATGCGAACGTCGTCTACGTCGGCGGCGACCGGCAGCCGGGACCCGGCGAGGGGGGCATCGAGGACTGGCCGAACTCCCTCGGCGCCGAAAACTACTCCGGCCGCCTGTTCCGGATCGACGCCGCCGCCGCCGCGGGTGCGCAGGCTTCCCCGCTCACGCACCGGGGAGGTTCCTCCGGCAACACGAGTACCCTCTCCAACTCCTCCCCCCACGCCGACTCTCGAGCGCTTGCCTTCGACGCCGCCGGCCGGCTTCTCGAGGCCGACGACGGCGGGATCTACCTGCGCACGATGCCTCGCACGGACAACGCCGGCGACTGGTCGAGCCTCAACGGGTCGCTCGTCGCCACCGAGTATCACTCCGTGGCCTGGGACCACGTGGCCGGCGTGTTCATCGGCGGCACGCAGGATGTGGGCACACCGGAGCAACTCGCGGCCAATTCCACGGTCCTGCGGACGGTGACGCAGGGAGACGGGGGCGAGGTCGCGGTCCAGGATCTCGGCGACGGGACGTCGCTCCGCTACTCGAGCTACTACAGCCTCTACGGGCTCCAGGTACGGCACATCGACGCCGCCAA
>CAWUOA010000690.1:0-1798 GCA_963923225.1 uncultured Planctomycetaceae bacterium | reverse complement strand
AGACGCGTTTCGACGTGGGACAAGGGAGGCTCCTTCGGGATGGCGGGACCGGCACCCGGGGGGCGCCGGGACGAGGGCGGCGTGGCCGCGGGGCGTGGACCCCGAAACGGCCCTGCATCTTAGCCGGTGGCCCCGAATGGGAAAGTCATCCAGCCGCGGTCGGAGGGGCCGCCGTCCGGCGTGCGAATGCCTCGAGGGCCTCGCGCACGAAGCATTCGACGAGGGACCGGTCCTTCCGCCCCGGGGAGGATTCCACCCCGCTGGCCGTGTCGACGGCGGCCGCACCGGTGGCGCGGATCGCGGCGGCGACGTTCCCGGGGGTCAGCCCGCCGGCGAGCGCCAGCGGCAGGCCGATCGGGCCCGCATCGACGAGGCGTCGCCAGTCGACGACCTTCCCGGTGCCGCCGAGCGCCCCCGCCGGCGCCCCGGCTGGCGCACCGGCATCGACCAGCAGCATCGCCGGCGCCCGGCCCGCGGCAGCCGCGGCGCGGATCCAGCCCCGCGCCTCGTCGAGCGCCGCCGCCGCCGGACCCTCGGCGCGGAGCCTGGCGGCGCGGACGACCAACCGCGGGGCGAGCGCCGCGCAGACGTTCGGGGGGTCCCAAGGCCAGGGGGGGGCCCCGCAGCAGGCCGGGGCGAGGTGGCCGTGGAACTGGATCGCGTCGAGCCCGACGGCGTCGGCGAGGTCCGCCACGCGGGCGGCAGGCATGCCGGCGAAGACGCCGACTTTGAGCACCGAGGGGGGCAGCGCCGCGGTGATCTCCACCGCCCGCGTCACGTCGACGCAGCGAGGGGATCCGGGGACGAAGTTCAGGCCGACGGCGTCGGCGCCGGCTTCGGCCACGAGCCTGGCGTCGTCGGTCGAGGTGATCCCGCAGACCTTCACGCGGAACGGTGCATCCGTCGTCGGCCTGGCTTCGGTGGGCATCGGCGGGGGATCGGAGGAGGGGGCGACCGTCCGGCGCGGGGCGAAGGCTGGCGGAAGCCGCTGCGGTGGCCGGACGTCCGTCACGATCGCTGCGGTCGTCAGCACCGCGCCGGTCTCGGCAACCGTCAGAGTCTACGCACCGCCGTCGCGGTGGAGGAAGGCGCCGTGGCTGGTCGAAACAAAGGGTGAGCCCGAGGAAGACTCCCGACGGCCTGGCCGCTCCCACCCGCAGGACATCCACCATCCGATGATCGCCCCGCGTCGTCCGCCGTCGAGCCGTCCGTTCCTCGCCGCACCGCGGACCGACTTCTACCACCCGGCCCGGGCCATCGATGCCGCCCTCCAGGGACTCGAGCGTGCGATCCGGCGGTCGGAGGGGATCGGACTGGTGGTGGGGCCGCCGGGGACCGGCAAGTCGCTGCTCCTGGCGAAGGTCGCCGAGCACGTGCGCGACGACTTCGACGTGGCCCTCCTCTCGGGCGCCCGGATCTGCACGCGTCGTGCCCTGTGGCAGTCGATCCTCTCCGAGATCGGCGAGCCGTACCGGGGCATCGACGAGGGTGAGTTGCGGATCGGCGTCGTGGAGCGGGTCCGTGGCCTGGCGTCGACCGGTTCGGGGCTCGTGGTCCTCGTCGACGAGGCGCACACCCTCCCCACGCGATTGCTCGAGGAACTGCGCCTCCTGGCCAACACCCCCGCACCGCTCCCGGCGGTGCACATCATCCTCGCCGGGACGACGGAGATGGAGGAGCGACTCGGGCTGGCACGCATGGAGAGCCTGGCCCAGCGGATCGGGGTCCGTTTCTACCTCGAGCCGCTGGACCACGCCGAGACCGTGGCCTATCTGCGGACGCAGATGAAGGTCGCCGG
>CAWUOA010000689.1:0-1799 GCA_963923225.1 uncultured Planctomycetaceae bacterium | reverse complement strand
GTGCACCGACGAGGAGGCGGAGCGGAAGGGTGAGATCCGTCTCGTTCATCGATCGCCCTATTCCGACCTCACCTGCCGGCCGGCGGCCCGTCTCGCGGAGCAGATCCGCGACCACGAGCCGCTCGCGTTCGGCCACTCGATGGCCGACCTGATCGGCGGGCAGCTCGATGCCGGGTTCCTCCTCGCCGGCTGGCTCGACGACGACTGGGGGGGCTCGCACCCGCTCGACGCCATCCTGCCGGCCTTCGTGGCCACGCGGGCGATCAAGCCGGCGTGAGGCGAATCGCCGTCAGTCCCAGAGGCCGGCGAACTCGAAGCGGAGGTCGCGCTTCCGGCATTTCGGGCAGGCGAAAGCCTCTTCCATGAGCGGCTCCGAGGCCTGACAGCTCGGGAAGGCCTCGTCGGCCTCGCAGCCGAGGGTCGGATCGACGAGCGCCCGGGCCCCCTTCTTCCGGCAGCGTGGGCAGACGATCGGCTCGGCCTGCACGTTCGCCGCCACGATCTCGCCGCACGCCTCGCAGAGGCAGGGGGAAAGCCAGGTGCCGGGGCGGTCCTTCATGCCGACGCCGACGCGCAGACCCCGCACGGAGTGGCCGCAGGCGCAGCGGCCGTCGAGGAGGAATCCCATGTGAAGAGCGCTCCGGGGCTCGTTGCTCTGCCGGCATGTCGGGACGCCCGGCAGGGCTCGTAGAATGGAGAGCCTACACGCGCGTGCCGTTCCACGAAGCGCACGAAGGCCCGGTCGGGACCGCGTGGAGACGCCGATGAAACCGGAGGATCGATGCGGAGGAGTGTGCTCGTGATCGCGGCGGTGGCCGCGGCGGCCTTCATGGTCGCGGCCGGTCTGTTCGTCATCCGGCATGATTGGATCGTCGAGGACCTGATGGAGGAGCTCCACGAAGGGAACGATTCACCCTGGGCCCTGGTGCGGAGCGAGGCCGCAGCCGAGTCGCCCGACTGGGAGAAGGTGCTCGGACCCTCGATCGCCTTCGTGGAGATGGCCGAGGCGCTCGAGGGAGCGAAGCACGCCGACATCCGCGCCTCGGCCGAAGGGTACGCCTCCGCCGCGAGGCATCTCGCCGACGCGGTCGAGCGCCGCGACTCGGGTACCCTGCGCGACTCGGTCCGGGGGCTCGAACGCTCCTGCGGTGACTGCCACTTCGACGGCGGCGTCGGCGGCACGCTCGCGCGCGAGTGATGGCGCCTGCGGTCCCGGGCGCCGGCGGGCCTCGGCGAGCAGGGGCCGGCTAGTTGTGCCAGGGCCGCTCCGGCACGTGTTTGATGTGCAGCGCCGACACGATCGCCTCGTCGGCGGCATGGCGTCTGGCGCGGCGCCACATCGATCCCTCCTCGCCGAAGACGAGGGCCGGCGTGGCGTCGGTGAGCGTCCAGTCGCCGCGCTCGATCTCCCCTTCGAGCTGTCCGCGGCTCCAGCCCGAATAGCCGACGAACACGCGGAGCGGTTCCTTCGCCCCGCTCACGAGATCGACCAGCGCCTCCTTCCGCCGGGCGAAGTGGACACCCGGCACCACCTCGATCTCCGAGCGGTCGGGCTCGCCGTGGAGGGCCATCAGCGGCCCCTCGAGCGGACCGCCGACGAGGATCGGCACGTCGAGCGGGCAGGGCTCCTCGACCACCTGCGTCCACACCGAGGCCAGGCGGTCGTTGCCGGGACGGTTGAGGACCAAGCCGAAGGCCCCTTCCCGCTCGTGGTGGACGACCAGGACCACCGACTGGCCGAAGTTCGGGTCGTCCAGGCGCGGGGAGGCGATCAGCAGCTTTCCGGTCAGGGTGTCCAT
>CAWUOA010000688.1:0-1801 GCA_963923225.1 uncultured Planctomycetaceae bacterium | reverse complement strand
ACCGTCCCGATGGCGGCTGACCGTGAAGTCGAACACGTTGATCGGCGCCGTGATGTTGCGATACACCCACATCCGCGCCGTAATGCTGCCGCGTTGCTCCGCCTGCGCAGCCGCGATCACCTCGCGGGCACGAGCGGCTTTTGGATCACCTGGATCGAGGGGCGGTGGGGTGTCCTTCACGACGAGCGTCACCGTCGTGTCGTCGGTGCCGATGATCGGGCCCGCCCGCACCACCTCCCGGAGGTGCGCGATCAAGGGCCGAATGAGATGGGCGGCCGCTTCCAGCACGTTCAGGAGCGTGCTCCTGGATGGCGTCCAGCCACACGACGCGAACATGTCTTGCTGGCGATACACGGGCACGTGGTAGGCGTATTTCGCGACCATGATCTCGGCTGCCACGCTCGTGTCGTAGCGATTGCCCTCGACCAGGCCCTCTGGCCGAGGTGCCTCGACCACCCCGCACTCAGGAGCCTTCGGGCAGGCGAGCTTGGGGATGCCCGTTCGCCGCACCACGAGCTTCGGAGGCACGACTTCGAGCGTCTCCTGCCAGTCGTAGCCGATCACCTGCCGCTCGCCATGCGTCGAGCAGGTCTTTTGATGCTCGGGCACGTCCAGCTTCACCTCGTACCGCGGCAGGTGGGCCGGGAGCTGCTCGCTACGGGCTTTTTCGGTGGCTTGCTTCCGCCGCTCGTAGCCCGCAACCGTCTCCAGGGCGGCATCGGCGATCCCCTCGGCCGCATCGACGACGTCCGGCGAGTCGCCGAAGTCGAGCACGAACTGCTTCGGGTCAGGAAGGTATCGCTCGATCTTCTTACGGAAGGCGAGCTGCAGGGCGGCGTCCCGCTCCTTGGCGAGCTTCGCGATCTCGATCTTCTGGTCTTCCAGAAGATCGGTCTGCTGCTGGATCAGTCGCTGCTGATTCGCGATCAACGCGTGGCATGCGGCGAGATCGTTCGGCAGCACCAGTTCCTTCGTCATGCCCGCAACATAAACACCTTCGGCCCAGGGCGCAAGCGCTATTTTTGGCTGGCCAGAGATTTTTTCAGGTGAGGGTGCGGTGGTATCGCTTCCGCCTCCGCGCCGTCGCCAGCCGCACGCCGCCCAGGATCATCGCCAGTTGTGTCGGGTCGATCCGTACACGCTCTTCACCGGCGCGAGACGGCACTGTTTCGAACGTGCCTTCCTCGAGCCGCTTGTACCAGAGCACGTACCCGTCGCCATCCCACCACAGCGCCTTGATCCGGTCGCGCCGCTTGTTGACGAACAGGAACAAGCTGCCGTCGGCGGGATCGCCACCGAACGAGCCCCGGATGATCCCCGAGAGCCCATCGAAGCTCTTCCGCATGTCGGTGGCGCCGGAATGGAGATAGATCGTCGGCGGCGGCGCGATGCTCAGCACGGCGACGTCACCCCTGTCATAGCCTCGATCGCGACGCGCACGAGATCCGGCCGGTCCTCGGGAATATCGAGCACCGCCCCGGCCGGGAAGCGGAGCGTGACGGCTCGCCCACCGATGACCTCGACGGACTTGAATGCCGCCGGGGCCGCCGTCGGCGACGCGGCTCCGCCAGCGCACTTCCGCCGCCAGTACCCGAACGTCGGCACCGACACCCGCTCACGGGCACAGAACCGGGCGATCGTCAGACCCGACTTCTCAAATCGCCGCAGCCGCTGCTGCCATTTCGCCAACTTCCGCCGATCTACCTGCCGCGCCATGGCCAGCCTCCTCTGAAACGGGATGAACAAGGTCAACCCGCGAGGCTATCTGGGCCGTCAAGATTGGTTGTGGTGGGCGCTCACC
>CAWUOA010000687.1:0-1807 GCA_963923225.1 uncultured Planctomycetaceae bacterium | reverse complement strand
GAGTTCTGCGCCCACATCGCGCCGGCGCTCGAGGGCGTGGACGATCCGTCACGCGGCGACATGATCGCCAGGATCGCCCGGGCCACGGTCGACGGGGAGCGGCTCTCGCACGAGGAGATCGTGGCGTTCTGCGGCCTGCTCTTCATCGCCGGCGGCGAGACCACCGACAAGGCGATGGGCAACATGTGGTGGAACCTGCTCCACCACCGCGACCAGCTCGATGCCGTCCTGGCGGACCCGCGGCTCTGGGACGCCGCGTTCAGCGAGACGATGCGGCGCACGGCTCCGGTGGTGAACGAGGATCGCCGCACCACCCGCGAGGTGGTGCTCCACGGCGTCACGATTCCCGCCGGGTCGACCGTGGTCGCGTGCATCGGGGCGGCGAACCTCGACGAGACGGTCTTCGCCGATCCCGAGCGGTTCGACCTGTTTCGCACCGACCTGCATCTCGGCAGGGAGATGCGGAACGGCGGCGCGACGGAGCCGGGCCGGTCCGGCCACCTCGGCTTCGGCCTCGGCAAGCACTTCTGCGTCGGCTACGAGCTGGCCCGCACCGAGTCGATCGTCGGCTCGCGGCTCCTGGTGGAGCGCTGCGGCGTTCCCGAACTCGCCCCCGAGGCCGCCGCCTCGCGGCTCGAGGTGGTGAGCTCGATGCGGGCGGTCGTTCCCGACGTGCCGGTGGTCTTTCCCGGACGGTAGCCGGCGCGGGGCCGGGTCATTCCGGCGCGGGCTGCCTGGGCTCGGCGACCAGCCAGTGCATGATCCACGGCCGCCATTCCGCGAAGGCCACCTCGCGCTCGAGCATGTCGTCGGTGGAGACGCGGGGGCTGGCGTAATAGCGGGCCTTCTGGACGTCGTCGACGCTGTTGACGATCCGGACATCGTGCGTCGGCGAGAAGGCGTCGACGAGCCGCTTCATCCTCGGATCGGCATCGTGGGGATGGTCGTGCACCTCGATGATCGCGTGGCACCGCGCCAGATGCGCCGCGACCGCCGGGCCGAAGAGATCGGCCTCGAACCCCTCGCAATCGCTGATGACCAAGCCGCCGTCCCGCAGGTCGATCGCGAGGAGATCGGCCGGACCGCACTCCCCGTGCATCCGCATCCTCTCCGCGACGCCGTTGGCGGCGGCCGTTTCGAGACACATCCTCCGGGCCTCCGCGGCGGAGTCGAAGGCGTGCACGACCGCACGGGGAAACATGCGGGCCAGACCGACGGCGTAATACCCCTCCGCGCAGCCGACATCGACGATCGCCGGGAACGCCCGGTCGCGCCAGCCGGTGATCACCGGGGCCAGTTCGAGCTCGTAGGTGCCCAGGAGCTTGGGCAGAAGCGCGCTACCGTGCGACGTGGGGCTCGGATAGACCATGCCGGCGAACAGCCCCTGGTCGACGCGGTACGCCGGCCCGAGCCGCTCGAGCAGCCGTCGGGCAAGGAGCTCCTTGCGCCGTGGCAGCACCCGTGCGGTGAACGCGGATCCGATCCGCGAACAGATTCCCCACGCCCGGTCACTCGACGCGATGAGCCGGGCGATGGGATTCATGGACGGTGACGCTCCCCTCGGCGCGAGGGGATGGATCGGGAAGAGACACGGGGCGGGCGGGGCGGACCACCTGTCGCATCCCGCCTGCGGGTGCGCCGCTGCCGCGTGGACGCGTCTGCGATGATACCGCACCGACGGCCGCGGGCCGCGTGGAGCGAACGGGGAGGGAACGGTACGATTTCCCGAGCGTCGCACCCCGTCGACCCGGGAGGGCGCTCGACCGCTTCAGGAGCCATGCCATGACCGTCCGATCCCTCGTCGCCT
>CAWUOA010000686.1:0-1809 GCA_963923225.1 uncultured Planctomycetaceae bacterium | reverse complement strand
GGCGGCCCCGACCGCCGAGCAGCGTCTGCCGGGCTCAGCCCGGCAGACTGCGATGGAAGTGCACGTGCTTCCACGCCCCGTCGATCCGCTGCCAGACGCGGGTCTCTTCGCAGAGAGCGGTGACATGGCGGCCGGCGTCGTCGAGCTTCTGCACCATCCGCACGTAGGCCACCACCGCGGCATCCTCGCCGAGGAGGCGGACGCGGGGGGAGGCGAGCGTCGTCGTGGGGAGCGACGCCGGCTTCGGCGCCCCGGCACCGAACTTGAAGTAGTGCTCGTGGAAGGGGAGCCCCTCGACGAGCTGCCCGCGGGCCTCCGGCTCGAAGCAGGTGACGTCGTAGGCGACGAGCGACGTGTAGGTCTTCCAGTCGCCGGCGACGACCGAGTCGAGGAGCTTGCGGGTGAGGGCCAGGAGATGGTCGGCGGTGGCGACGGGCATGGGTGGGGCCTCGGAAGGGAGTGGTGGGGGGCAGGGGCGACGGACCGGGTGGACGGTGCCTCGGGCCGGACGCGTCACTCGGCGACGAGGCCGAGGGCGAGGAGCTTCGCGAAGCACTCGTCGCGCTCGCGGCAGCGCTCGAGGCCCTGCCAGGAGCCGTCCTGGGCGGCCAGGAAGGCGTCGCGGTCGGCGGGAACGCTTCCCGCCGCGGCGAGCCTGCGGATCACCTCGCGGTCGAGCCGGGTGAGCCGCATGGCCTCGAGCCGGTAGTCGACGAACGCCTCCCACACCAGGGGAAAGAGCGGCTGCACGATCTTCTCGCCGATGGTCGTCGCGTACTGCCGGATCTCGAGCTGCGCGTGGGCGTCCATGCGCAGGGCGAGGAAGTGGAGGAGGTTGTGGAGGTCGATCTTCCAGTAGGCCTCGGTGTAGGTGGAGAGGGGGAGGTCCTTGCGGGCCTGCTCCCGCGCGATCCCCGCCGCGAGCCGCTCCTCGTAGACGCGGCGCGAGAGGCTCTGCAATTCCGTCTCGGCCTGCGTGAAGCGGTGGCCGGCCACGGGGGCGAGGCAGCCCTCGGAGCCCTGGCGGTTGCCGGTGGCCTGCGAGCGCCATTCGTCGTCGTGCGTGGCCTGCATCGAGTCGATCGCCAGCGAGTAGCGCGTCGAGTACTCGTTGATGTTCGCCGTGCGGTGGCGGACCCACTGCCGCCAGCAGTCCATCGGCACGCGGACGACGAACTTCAGCTCCGCCATCTCGAAGGGCGTCGTGTGGGCGTGGCGGAGGAGGTAGCGGATCAGCTGCCGGTCGTCGCTCACCTTCCGGGTGCCGTCGCCGTAGCTGACCCGCGCCGCCTGCACGACGGCCGCGTCGTCCCCCATCACGTCGACGAGCGCGACGTGGCCGTCGTCGAGAACCGGGAACTTCTGCCAGCGCAGCGTCTCGACGAGCCGGTGGCGATCGGAGGGGGTGGACATGGCGGCGATCCGGGGAGTCGCGGAGCGGTCGGCGCCCCTGCGGGACCCGTCAGGATGGCCCCTGGTCGCCCCGCCAGCAAGTCGGACGTCCCATCGCCGGGAGCCAGCCGCGCTCACTCCTTCGCGAGCAGTTCCTGGAGCAGCTTGGCGAGCTGCTTGGCGTCGTCGGAGGCGCGCAGCTTCTCGATCCGGGCCGCCGGCACACCCAGCTTGGCGAGCGACCCGGTGATCGTCGTCCAGAGCTTCTCCCGCTTCTTCCCTTCGGCGAGGTAGAGGTCGGTGACCTGCTCGCCGAGCCGCTGGAGGAGGGCGGTGTCGAGGTTGGCGTAGTAGTTCTGGATGACCTTCTGCTGGTACTTCGTCAGTTCGGCCATGGGAACGCTTCCTCGGGGGCTC
>CAWUOA010000685.1:0-1809 GCA_963923225.1 uncultured Planctomycetaceae bacterium | reverse complement strand
GATGAGCGAAGAGGGACTCGAACCCCCAACCCCCTCGGTGTAAACGAGGTGCTCTGACCAATTGAGCTATTCGCCCGGGATCGCGGCGGAGGCTCGGGCGCACGCGCCGCCGCGGATCGGAGAGCATACCCGACGCTTCTTGCCGGCGATCGGCCCGCCGTGGCGTCCGCCGCCCGGGATTCGGCCGGAGCGCCGGCCGGTGACGGCGGGCCGTGGGGTAGACTCGCCGCCGGCGGGGGGCGTTCGATGCGTTTCCGGCCGTCCCTCGTCGCCGGAGGCATCCTCATGAAGCCGCTGCTGGCCGCCGTCGCGTTCTGTCTGCTCCTCGCGTCGCAGGCCGGCGCCGCCGATCCCGACAAGGGCAAGCTCGAGCCGGGCGACCGGGTGGAGATCGAGTGGGCCGGCGAGAAGGTGCAGGCGGAGTTCGTCGAGTATTTCGCCAACGGCTGGATCACCGTCAAGTTCCTCCGCAACGGCATCGAGATGTCCCCCACGCTCCCGCCGGCGCAGGTCCGCGTGCTCGCCAAACGTGGCGGCGCCGGCGGCGGTGCCGCGGCCAAGCGCCCGTTCCGCACCTGGACCGACACGACCGGCAAGTTCAAGACGAAGGCGCGCTTCGTCGAGCTCGCCGGTGACACCGTGACCCTCGAGACCGACAAGGGGAAGTCGCTCACGATCCCGCTTGCGAAGCTCAGCGAGGCCGATCAGGAGATGGCCCGCAAGATCGCCGCCAAGATGGGCCGGCAGCCGGCTGCGGCGGGCACCGACGACGGCGATCCGTTCGCCGGAGGCACCCCTGGCTCCGGAGGGACGGCGCCCGGCGAACCGGCCGAGGCCGACTGGTCGGACTGCCGGGTGGTGGTGGCGGTGGCGCCCGAAGGCTGGAATCTGCCGCCGGACGCCGTCGAGGTCCCGCGTGCGGCGAAGCCCGGGGTCGTGCCCCTCGCCATGACCACCGGCCAAAACGCCGTCTTCGACAGGGTGTACGGTCTGCTCGTCGCCCGCCGGACGGGCCGGGGATGCGTCGTGCTCAGCGAGCGGCCGCCGGCCGGGGAAATGAACACCAGGCTGCAGATGGTCGACCTGACGCGGGGCGGGGCGTCCGCGCCGGTGGCGTTCGATTCGACGCTCCTTCCGGTCGACGTCGCGCCGGACGGCACGGCGATCCTCGCCCGGGAGGACCACACGTTCGCCGCGGGGACGGCCGCCAAGGGGCTCGGCGTGTGGAGGATCGGCGAGAAGGCCCTCGAGCCGGTCGCCCTCTGGAACCCGAGGAAACCCGACAACGTGCACGACACGGCGCCGTCGCACGCCGCCTTCATCGATCCCGACCACGTGGTGTGCGTGTCGTTTCCGGACGCGCTCTCGGTCTGGGACGTGCCCCGGACGAAGGCGCTGTGGTCGACGTCGGTCTCCGCCGGCAGCGTTCCCGCGATCAGCGCCGGCGGGAAGTACCTGGCGGTGTCGACGGGGGGCGCCGTCCACGTCTTCGAGGCCCTCACCGGCGACACGCTCGCCCGTCTTCCCGGCGACGCCCCCCCGGGGGCGGTGCTGTCGTTCCGTCCGGACTGCGGCCAGCTCGCCGCGGTGGCGCCGCAGCGGCTCCTGGTCTGGAATCTGGCGACGGGAACGCTCGACCACGACATCTCCTTTCCCTCGCCCGTCGGCAAGGGATCGGTCGACTGGCTCGAGCCCGGCCAGGTTCTCCTGGGCGGGCAGGATCTGGTCGACCTCGAACGCCGCGTCGTCGTGTGGCGCTATCTCCACGACAGCGGGAACGTGCTGGCCGACAACCACGCGAGCCTGGGG
>CAWUOA010000684.1:0-1816 GCA_963923225.1 uncultured Planctomycetaceae bacterium | reverse complement strand
GAACATCACCGGCACCATCTTGTCGTAGCAGGCGAGTGGCACGCCCGAGGCGTCGACAAAGAGCGCGGCGTTGAAGTGGAAGGCGTCGAATCGGCCGCGCCGTGAGACGAGCTGCCGGTCGACCCCCACCAGCCAGGTCGTGCCGTAGCGCCGCGCGTGGGCGGCCAGCGGGTCGAGCCGGTCCTGCTCGAGGATCGCCCGGCAGCGCGCCTGACGCGACTGCTCCGATTCGACCCCCGCATCCGCGGCGTCGCCCCGCGGCCCGAGCACCCGCTCCACGACCTCGGCCGGGAGCTCGAAGTCGGGCTCGATCGACACGATCGGCCAGCGCCACATCGTCTCCGGCCAGACGACGAGGTCGGGAGACCGGCCGTCGGCGAGCGCCGCCCGGGTGAGGCCGTCGTACTCCGCGAGCACCTCGCCGGCGGCGTCGGGATCGTGCTTGAGCTCGGTGTCGATCGAGCCCTGCACGAGGAGGACGTCGAGGCCGCGCGGATCGTCCGGCGCCGTCCGCACGCGCCACGCGCCGTAGCCGAGGGCCGCGGCCAGGGCGACCAGCGCCGTCGCCGCCCCGCGTGCGAACGCCCCGGCCCGTCCCGCGCGCGCGGCTCCTCCCGGGGCCGTCGCCACGGCCACCCCCTCCGTCAGCACCGCGGCGACGAGCACCACCAGCGCCCCCACGCCGACGTCGCCCACGAGATCGGCCATCTGCACGAGCGTCGTGAAGCGCCACTGCGTGTGGCCCAGCGCCCCGAGGGTGAATCCGCCGAGAAGGGTGCCGCGGAGCTGCTCGCAACCGGCCCAGGCGATCGCCGCGGCGACGGGAAAGGGGAAGCGGTGGCGCGTGGCGAGCCGGCGTGCGGCCCACACGAAGAGCGGGAGGAAGCCGCCGAGCCACGCCGAGAGCGCCACCCATCCCAGCGACGTGGCCGGATGGGGGAGCCGCAGCCAGTGGATCGCCAGGAGCCAGTGCACGAAGCCGGCCAGCCACAACGTGCGCCACGGCCGCCGGGCATCGCCGACACCGTCGCGCACGACGAGCAACCAGGGGACGGGAGCGATCCACGCCGCCGGCCACAGATCGGCCGGAGGCTGGACGAGGAACATCGCCACGGCGCCGGCGAGGCCGCGGAGGAGGAGTCGGCGCGCGTCCCGCGGGGCGGCGGGCGCGGCGGAGAGATCGCGTGGCCCCGTCATTCGTCCCTCCCGCCCGCATCGAGCGCGACGACGAACTCGGCCAGGACGGCGCCGGGGAAGACGACGTCGTCCTCGTCGACGAGCGCCCGGGCGAAAAGGCCGCTCGCCGGCGCCGCCAGGTCGATCGTCACGCCCGCGGCGAGCAGCTCCACGACCCGGTCCCCCTCGACCACCTCGCTCCCCTCAGGCACCAGCCACAGCGAAAGCGAGAGGGTCGTCCCCGCCAGCCCCAGGTCCGGCACGGTCAGGCGGACCACGGTGGCGGCCGAGCCGGCGTCGTTCCGCCCCTGGCCGCTCACCGCTGTTCCCGCAGCCACTCGAGCACCACGCGTCCCACGGCGCCGAGCGACTCGCCCGAGCAGGCGTCGGCGGTGTCGCGGGTGGTGTGCCAGGCGGGATAGTCGAAGTCGATCACGTCGGCGGTGGGGATGCGGGCGATGTTCCTCAGCGGCACGTGGTCATCGTCGACGGTGTGCCGCGGACGGGCCACGAACTGCCGCACGCCGAGCCGGGCGGCGACTTCCCACAGCCCCTCCACGACCGGCCGGGTGTCGGGCCAGGTGAGGCTGTTGACCTCCTGCCAGATCGCCAGGTCGGCGTCGGCCACCATGTCGAGGAC
>CAWUOA010000683.1:0-1816 GCA_963923225.1 uncultured Planctomycetaceae bacterium | reverse complement strand
CCCTACGACACCGACGAGCCGCAGAAGTCGGGCTGGCCGCTCACGGAGGAGGAGACGGCGTACGTGCTGCGGGCGGAGCACGAGCGTCGGCCCGGACGCGAGGCGAATCGGCACCTGCCTGAAACCTGGCCCGTCGTCCCGTCGGCCGGTTTCTGGGGCGGCCGCGCGTGGCTCGACCACCATGCCGGCCTCGTGGAGACGGCCAAAGCCTCGCGCGGACCGATCGACGTCCTGCTGGTAGGCGACAGCATCACGCAGCAGTGGGGCGACGCGTGGGCCGCGAACTTCCCCGCCTGGAAGACCGTCAACATCGGGATCGGAGGTGACAAGACGCAGAACGTCCTGTGGCGTCTCGACCACGGCGGCGTCGACGGACTCGAGCCGAAGGTCTGCGTGCTGCTGATCGGCAACAACAACATGTTCTTCACCCCGGAAACGGGCGTCGAGCCGGTGGCGAAGGGTATCGGCGCCTGCGTGGAAAACCTCCGGGAGCGCTTTCCTCGGGCCGCGGTCGTCGTGGTGAAGGTGTTCCCGGCGCACGCGCCGGGCAATCCGTTCTACGAGGACATCCGGCGGGTGAACGCCGCGATCGACTCGCTGGATCTCGGCGCCGACCCCGAAGTCGCGGTCCTCGATCTCTGGGGCGAGATGGTGGACGCCGACGGTTCCCTGAAGAAGAACCTCTTCATGCCCGACGGCATCCACCTCTCCCGGGCCGGCTACGACCTCTACGCGGCCAGGCTCGGGCCCGTGATCCAGGCGATGCTTTCAGGGGAAGCAACGCCCGCCCCCCCGGCGACCGAGCCGCGGCGGAGCGAGGCGAGAGTGACGATGGCGAGCCCGCTGGAACCCGCGAGGTCCCCCGGCCAGCCGGCCGCGGCGCGGAGCGAGGTGATCGACTCGAAACCCGTCCTCCGCTACGCCTACGCGCCATACGACGATGGCCGGATGGACCCGCAACTCACCGGCTGGCCGTTGAGCGCGGAGGAACTCGCGTGGGTGTCGAAGGCCGAGTATTCGCGGAAGCCGGGCCACGAGGTCTCCAGGCACCTTCCCGAGTTCTGGCCGATCACACCGAGCGCCGCGCACTGGGGCAAGGAAGGCGGTGTGAATCCTTGGCTCGAGAAACATGCGGAAGGGATCGAACGGCTGCGAGCCATGGAAGGGGAAGTCGACATCGTGCTGCTCGGCGACAGCATCACGCAGGGCTGGGGGGGCGTCGAGGGGCCATGGTGCGCTGCCTGGGCGGAGCGCTTCGGCGACCGGAAGGCGGTCAACCTCGGCCTCGGCGGGGATCGCACCGAGAGCCTGCTGTGGAGGCTCGATCACGGCCTGCTCGACGGCGCGTCTCCCCGGGTAGTCGTGCTCATGATCGGGGTCAACGACGCGAATCTCGTGCATTCCAACGGCGTCCCTGTCTCGGCGGCCGTGGAGGGGATCCGGCTTTGCGTCGCCAACGTCCGCCTCCGTACCCCGGATTCGCGCGTCGTGCTCCTGAAGATCCTGCCCGCGTTCGATCCGGCGAGGGACGTCGGCGCGCGGGTGCGCGAGATGAACGAAGGGATCGACGGTCTCGATCTCGCCTCCGATCCGATGATCCGCGTGCTCGACCCGTGGGGGGATTTCACCGATGCCGAAGGCGCGCTGCGGTCGGATCTTTACGCGGACGGCCACCTGCACCTCGGCCCCGACGGATACGAGGTCCTCGCGGCCAAGCTCGGGCCCGGCGTGGAGGCGGTGCTGGGGGAGCACGCCGCCTCTCGCTCGCCGTGACCATCCTGCGGGCGGAGCCCGCGAAGCGAAAACCGGCAGGATG
>CAWUOA010000682.1:0-1818 GCA_963923225.1 uncultured Planctomycetaceae bacterium | reverse complement strand
GTTCCGCAAGGTGAACATCCCGGTCCTCGGCATGGTGGAGAACATGAGCTTCTTCGTCTGCCCCGACACCGGGAAGCGGTACGACATCTTCGGCACCGGCGGCGCCCGCCGCACCGCCGCCGATCTCGACATCCCCTTCCTCGGCGAGGTCCCGATCCAGATTCCGATCCGCGAGCACGGCGACGCCGGGCGAACGGCGGCCAACTTCGACGACCCTGCCGCGCGTCCCTGGCTCCAGGCGATCTGCGAGCGGCTCGCCTCGAACCTGGCTGCGGCCCACGCGGCCCGGCCGCCGCTGCCCTCGCTGCCGGTGCTCTAGTCCAGGATCGACCGAGCCATCCGCTCGGCGAACGGCGCCCGGTACGCGCGGCCGTTTGGCCGGTCGCGGGCACGGCCTCGCCGTCTTCGATCACTCGGCGGCCGCGAGGTACCGATCGACGAGCGTGGCGATGTCACGCACGGAGTGGAAGTTCCGGGCAGTGAGGTCTTCGTTGGAGATCGTGATCGCGAACACCCTGTCGAGTTCGGCGACCAGGGTCACCAGCCCCAACGAGTCGAGGCCCCCCTCGTCGAGGAGGCGCGTATCCTCAGCGATCCGCGGCGCCCGCTCCGGCCCGACCGCCGCATGCACGATGTCGAAGATCGTCTCGATCGTCCGAGCCCCGTTCACCGGCCGTACTCCTCTCGGTTCCTGACGATGGCCCACGGGTCGCGACGAAGCACGGGCAAGGCGCACGCGACGGCGGCCGCGGCATCATACGACGCGATCGAGGCGCCGGCCACCGTGCGCTGTGCCATTCCGGCTTCACGGAGCGGCGGCTCGAGTGCCGCGAAGTCCATCACCACCGGAGGATCGAGTCGCCGCACGAGCAGATTCTCGGTCATGTCGTACGAGGCGCCCTCCCTGAAGAGCCGGCCCACGAACGTCTTCTCGTAGCGGAAGTCGATGATGTCCCGCGCCAGCCACTCCAGGCGATGGAGATAGCTGCACTGGGTGGGATGGGTCCCGAGCATGAGCAGATGCGCGTTCCGACGCTCCATCCACTCGTAGCACGATCCCGGCCCCCAGGCATGATCCGCCACGAGATCGAGGAGATCCGGATCGCGGTCACCGCCGACACCGAACGAAAAAAACGCACTGAGCGTCCGCCGCACTCCGGGCCGGTTGCGAAAACACTCGGTCATGGCGCCGGTGATACTGGGCTCCCGGTCGAGATGGCAGACACCGTCGACGTAGCCACGGCTGAAGGTGGGCATCAACACCGTGCGGTCGCCCAGCGCGTCGAGCGTGCACGTGAGGAGAGCCTCGACCGCATCGCGATCGTTGCGTCCCATCTTCCGCAGAAACGGCCATGCGGACGCGTACACCACCACGGGGCGGTCGGCGGTCGGCACCACGGCCTCGATGGCCGAGGCGATCTCGGCGACGATGCTCATCAGGCCGGTCTCACGTCAGCACGGGAAGTCATGCGGAAACAGTGTGGTTCAGCATCGGGACAAATGGAGACTGGGCGCCTCACGCACGTCACCCCTCGATCGCGAAGCATCGTGCGGGGGCGCCATCCCCTTGCTTGATCTTGAGTGGCGCGACGATCAACTCGACCTCGGAGGATCGGAGATCCCGAATCCCGACCAAATACTCGACGAGAATGACACCCGCCCCCAGCAGGATCTTGTGGTTCGGCGCGTCGATCTCGTTGGCGCGGCCGTGCCGCGGGTCATCCGGCTGGGGTGTGTCGAGCGCCAGAACACGGCAGCCCTGCCGTACCATCCAGTGGCATGCCTGGGCCGAAAAGAAGGGATGGTCGGTGTAGTAGC
>CAWUOA010000681.1:0-1828 GCA_963923225.1 uncultured Planctomycetaceae bacterium | reverse complement strand
TCATCGGCGGGGGGAAGAGGGGCGGCGACCAGGGGATCAACCGCCCCCGACGAGGGTCACGATCTCGATCCGGTCGCCGTCGTGCAGCATACACCCCGCCAGGTCGCGCCGCGGCACGATCCGTTCGTTGATCTCGACGGCCAGCGGTCGGCCGGCGAGACCGGCCGCGGCGACCAGGTCGGCGGCGCTCGCGCCGGCCGCGATCTCGCGCGGCTCGCCGTTGACGACCAGCCGCAGCGAGCCTGCCACTCCGCCGCCGGCCGGAGCGGGCCGGCCGGTCGGCGGCAGCGGAGAGCGGGATTCGGCCGTCACGGGTTCACTTCGCCGGCGCGGCCGGCTCCTGGAGGAACGACAGACGGAACTTGCCGAGGTTGTGCGTGCCGTCGGCGAACTGGTGCTCGATCGTGAACACCACCACGCTCCCGGCCGCGAGGGACGCCTCGGGGGCGAGTTCGAACTCGAGGGCGTGGTTCTTGCCCACTTCCGGCGCGATCGCCCAGCCGGTCTCCGGATTGTCATCGAGCGTCGCGGCGGCGGGAAAGCCCCCCTGCTCGTAGTCGGCGACGACCCCGGCGAACTTGGCGACGTTCGGCGCGTCGGCGGCGCCGGGCCCGCCCGAGGCGAGCGCGAAACGGCTGAGGACGAGGTTGCCGTTGCCGGAACGGCCCGGCCCCTGCGCCGGCAGACTCGGATCGGCGAGCGCCTCGAGCTTGACCTTCCGCACGTTGCCCCCCGGCGGCACCACGCCCTTGAGGGTGTAGACGTCCTTGGCGAGGCTGCCGGTGACCGTCACGGTGCCGTCGGCGGCGATCGCCGCGGTGGCACCGGCGGCGCTCTTGAACTCCCCCGGCACGAGCGCCGCGTACGCCGGCGCCGCCGGCGGCGGGGGCGGGGGCACCGGCGCCAGCTCCGGCGCCGGCACCGGCACGATGCGGGCGCCCGAGTGCGTGCCGATGAACATCGTCTGGCCGCTCGGAGCCACGGTGACGCACCACACGCTCGACGGCTTCACCCCCTCCGGCTGCGGCGGCCCCTTCTGCTCGGCCCGGCTGGCGACGTCCCAGAACTTCACCGCGCCGTCGAGGCTCGCGCTGGCGAGGCGCGCGTTGTCGGGGGTGAAGGCGACGCTCGTCACCCAGTCCTTGTGGCCGGCGAGGGTGCCGATCTCCTTGGAGTCGGCGGTGTTCCAGAGCTTGATGGTGCGGTCGGCGCCGGCGCTTGCGAGCTTCGAGCCGTCGGGCGAGTAGGCCACCGCCCACAACGTGTCGCCGTGCCCTTCGAGCTTCCCCTTCTCGTTGCCGCTGGCGACGTCCCAGAGCTTGACGAGCTTGTCGCCGCCGCCGGTGGCCAGCGTCGCGCCGTCCGGCGAGAAGGCCACGCTCGTCACGGGGCCCGAGTGGGCGGCGATCGTGCGGATCTCGGCGTTGCTCCCGGTGTCCCAGACGACGACGGTGCCATCCTCTCCGGCGGTGGCGAGTTTGGAGCCGTCGGGGGCGAAGTCGAGCGAGCGGACCCAGCCCTTGTGCTTCTTGAGGTCGGCCTTGGGGGCCCGGCCGGGCAGATCCCAGAGCTTGACCAGGCCGTCGTAGCCGGCGGTGGCGGCGAAACGCCCGTCGTTGCTCGCCCGGATCGCCCACACGGCGGTGGGATGGCCGGCGAGATCCGCGGCCCGATTGCCGTCGGCCGGATTCCAGATCACCGCGTCACCCGGGCGGTAGAGGAGGCTTTCGCCGCCACTGGTGAGCAATTGATTGCCGTCGGCGGTGTAGTCGGCGGAGATCACCCACCGGGTGAGGGCGGGGAGGTTCGGGGCGGGGGCCGGCGCGGC
>CAWUOA010000680.1:0-1841 GCA_963923225.1 uncultured Planctomycetaceae bacterium | reverse complement strand
GGTGTAGAAGAAGTTGCCGACGGCGGGAAGGCCCTCGTAGCCGACGACCGAATAGAAGTGGCCGAGCTTGACGTTGAGATCCTGGCTGCCGGCGGTGGCGTACAGCTGCGGCATCGCCAGACCGTAGAACTCGTTGCTGTTCCAGTTGCCGGCGCCGCTGGGGGACACCTCCCAACCGGTCGACTGGCCGAGCAGGTAATCCTCGCCGTAGATGAGATCGGCACGATAGCCGACGCCGTACTCGCCGTCGGCCGGGAGCGTGCGTTCGTCGACGAGGTAGACCTGGTTGAGCATCGGCTCGTTGGCCCGGTCGACGGCGTTGTAGGGGCCGTTGAACTTGCTCGCCGGGCTCGCGAAGTTGCCGATGAAGCCGCCGTCGATCCAGCCGTAGACGCCGGTTCGCTCGGGCTTGCCGAAGAGGTACCAGTCCTGCCCCTTGGGGATCACGCCGTCCGAGACGTCGTCGACCAGCCGGGGGTCGAAGCGTTCGAACGACCCGACCTGACCGGGGCGGGCGACGAAGTTCTCGTCCTGCCCTTTCGCGGCGATCGTCCCGAAACCTGCCGCGAATCCCACCGCCGCCACGACCCAGCTTCGAAGCGTCATCTCGAGCCTCCACGTCACGGGGAACCACGACTCCGCCGCCGTCACTCCCCCGGCTCCCCCTGCATCGGCCGATCGACCGTCACGACCGGCGTATCGCGACCGTTCCCCGCCTTCCTCCGCGTCGCCTTGCCCGGCTTGCGTTCCCACCGGCCCTTCGCCCACCGGACCGGCCCGTCCGACCGGCAGCGACGCTCACCGTTTCCGGGCAGGAAAACGCGACGGCCTCGGTGGACTCGGCAAGCTCTTCCGGTCGCGGTGCCGGGAGGGGCCGAACCCCGCCCCCAGGGACGGGGAGGTCGGCCCGATCCGCCGTGTCGGGTTCAAGCGGCTCCGCGGTCCCTTCCGATGGTGATGATCGTGACGAGGGGAGGAGCCATGCGGATCTCGAAACGGCCGTGGGCGGCGGCGATCCTGGCGCTCGCGGCGGCGCTGTGGGCCCGCCCCGACGCCCAGGCCCAGACCTACGGCATCGACTTCCGAAACACGCTCATGCCCGCCTCCGGCGGCATGGCTGGCACGAGCGTCGCGGCGCCGCAGGACTTTCTCTCGGCGATCAACGGCAACGCCGCGGCGCTGACGCAATTCGAAGGGACCCACTTCACCGTCGGCGGCGCGTTCGTCGGCCCGACGGCGCGGCTCTCCCAGGCCGATCCGATCCCCTTGCTGGGCGTCGATCCCTTCTCGCAGAAGAGCAGCACGCCGGGCGCGGTCGTGCCGGCGATCGGCGTCTCGCAGGAGCTCGACGGCTTGGCGCTGCCCACCACCGTGGGGCTGGCGGTGCTCGGCGCCGCGGGGGGCGGATCGAGCTATCTGCAGGATCCGGCGAGCAACGGTACGTCGTCGTACCTGTTGTTTCTCGAGTTCGCGCCGTCGGTGGCCGTCGAACTCACCGAGCGGCTCTCGATCGGGGCCACGATGTTCGTCGGCGACGGTTTCGTCTCGGGACCGTTCCTGGGGACGACGTCCATGACCAACGCCTACGCCCTCAGGGCCGGCCTGGGCATCGACTATGCCGTCGGCGACGCCACCCGCGTCGGCGCCTACTATCTCTCGACCCAGGCCTTCCGCTTTCAGAACGAGGTCGTCCTCCTCCACAACACGCGCGCCATCGGCGTCGACATGGGCCTCCCGCAGACGGTGGGCCTGGGCATCTCGAACGAGTCGCTCGCGGACGGCCGGCTGCTCCTGGCCGCCGACGCGCTGTATCTCGATTGGGACAGCGCGGCGCTCTTCAG
>CAWUOA010000679.1:0-1849 GCA_963923225.1 uncultured Planctomycetaceae bacterium | reverse complement strand
TCCGCACCTTTCCCCTCGAGCCGCGGCCGGGGAAGGACGTCGGTTTCAACGGCCTCGAGATCGCCATCGACGACACGACCACGGCGGGTTTCCACGACACCGGCGCCATCTACGACCTGGTCGCGCCTCGGGCCAACCGCATGAAGCCTGCGGGAGAGTGGAATCGGGCCCGGATCGTGTCGCGGGGGCCACGATTGGAGGTGTCGATCAACGGCGAGCAGGTGTCGGCGATCGACCTCGACCGCTGGACCGAGCCGCTCCGGCGCCCCGACGGCACGATGCACAAGTTCGACGTGGCCTACCGCGACCACCCGCGGAAGGGACATGTCGGCCTGCAGGATCACGGCTCCGACTGCTGGTACCGGAACATCAAGCTCCGCCCGCTCGCCCCCGCCCAAGGGGAGTGAGCGGCGGGCGACGGGAGAGGAAGGGACGATGAGCGACATCGACGACGGGCTCCGTGGCGGCCTGACTCCGGGCGGCCCGCCGGCTTTCGACGCGGACGGCTTTCGGCGCGGCGACGAGCGTCCCACGAACACACGCTGGCTCGTCGTCGCGTTCGCCGTGTCGCTGGCGGTACTGCAGTACGTCGACCGGGTGTGCATCGCGCAGGCCGGGCCGGTGATGCAGAAGGACCTCGGGCTCTCCGACAGTCAGATGGGGATGGTGTTCGCGGCGTTCACGCTCGCCTACGCCCTCTTCGAGATTCCCGGTGGATTCCTCGGCGACTGGATCGGGCCGCGGAAGGTGATCCTGCGGATCGTCCTGTGGTGGAGCTTCTTCACGGCAGCCACGGGATGGGTACGGAGCTTCTGGCCGCTGGTCGGCGTGCGGTTCCTCTTCGGCGCGGGCGAGGCGGGCTGCTTCCCCAATATCTCCAAGGCGTTCAAACGCTGGCTCCCCGCCTCGGAGCGTGCCCAGGCACAGGGGGTGCTGTGGTTCTCGGCACGGTGGGGCGGGGCGATCACGCCGTTCCTTCTCTGGGCGCTGCTCGAGGTCGTCCATTGGCGGACGGCTTTCCTGATCTTCGGACTCGTGGGCGTCGCCTGGGCGCTGGCCTTCAACGCCTGGTTCCGCGACGATCCGCGCGCGCACCCGCAGGTGAACGAAGCGGAGGCGGCCCTCCTTCCGGCGGTCTCGGGAGCCGGCGACGACCACAAGCACGTGCCGTGGGGGCCGATGTTCGGCTCGGCGACCGCCTGGGGGCTCTTCGGACAGTACTGGTGCATGAGCTACGCCTGGTATTTCTTCATCACGTGGTTCCCCAAGTACCTCCTCGCCGACCGCGGCTTCGATCTCAAGGCCTCCAGCGCGCTGTTGGCCGGGATGCCGCTGGCCCTCGGCGGATTGGGCGCGTTCACTGCCGGCTGGATCACGCCGCCTCTGGTGCGCGCCTTCGGGCGCACGCGAGCCCGCCGCGGGATCGGCTTCGTGGCGATGGCGTCGGCCGGCGCGCTGTTCTACGCCTCGACGCGGGTGGCGAATCCCTACACCGCGGTGTTCCTCATCTCGCTGGCGAGCTTCGCCATGGATCTGACGCTTCCCGGATCCTGGACCACCTGCATGGACATCGGCGGCCGCGGCGTCGGCTCGCTCTCGGGCGCCATGAACATGATGGGCAACCTCGGCGGCGTCGTCTCGCCATGGGTGGTCGGAGCGATCATCGACACGAAAGTCGATCGGACGGGCACGCTCCTCGGCGACCTCATCGGCAGGTTCGGGGCCTGGAATCTCTCGATCGTGATCACGTCGCTGGTCTGCCTCGTCGGCGCCTGCTGCTGGCTGCTGGTCGACCCCGTCACGCCGCTCGACCTCGGCGATCCCGAACACGCTGACACGCACCGATGAC
>CAWUOA010000678.1:0-1849 GCA_963923225.1 uncultured Planctomycetaceae bacterium | reverse complement strand
CCAAGACCAACGCCCACCTCCTCGAGTTCGACTCCAACTACGGCCCCTTCAAGGGCAAGGTCGCCTACGACGGCAACGACCTCGTCGTCGACGGCAGGAAGATCAAGGTCTTCGCCGAGAAGGATCCGGGCGCCATCGACTGGTCGAGCCAGGACGTGCAGGTGGTGGTGGAGAGCACCGGCTTCTTCACCGACGCCACCAAGGCGGTGGCCCACAAGCGCGGCAGCGTGAAGAAGGTGGTCATCTCGGCCCCGGCCAAGAACGAGGACCTGACGATCGTCCTCGGCGTCAACAACGAGATGTACGACGCCAAGAAGCACCACGTCATCTCCAACGCCTCCTGCACCACCAACGGCCTGGCGCCGGTGGCCAAGGTGCTCCACGAGACGTGGGGCATCGACCGTGGCCTCCTCACCACGGTCCACGCCTACACCAACTCCCAGAAGACGGTCGACACCGCCGCCAAGGACCTCCGCGACGCCCGCGCCGCGGCCCTCAACATCGTCCCCTCGAGCACCGGGGCGGCGAAGGCGGTGGGGCTGGTGATCCCCGCCCTCCAGGGCAAGTTCACCGGCATGGCCTTCCGCGTCCCGACCCCGACGGTGAGCGTGGTCGACTTCACGGCGCTGCTCAACAAGGAGGCCTCGCCCGCCGACATCAACGCGGCGATGAAGAAGGCGGCGGAGGGCCCCCTCAAGGGCATCCTCCGCTACACCGAGAAGGAACTGGTCTCGACCGACCTCAAGGGAGACGCCCACAGCTCGATCTTCTCGGCCGTCGACACGATCGGCCTGGGCAACTTCGTCAAGGTGGTGAGCTGGTACGACAACGAGTGGGGCTATTCCAACCGTGTCGCCGACCTCCTCAACTTCCTCGAGGACCGCGGCCTCTGAGCCGCCTTCCCCGCAAGGATCTGCAAAGGGGCGCCGCGAAAGCGGCGCCCCTTTTTTTTCGCGCCGGACCGATCCGGCGGGGGCGGGCCGCCTCCGCATCGCGGCGGCCGGCCGGGCGCGGCCTACGGCCCCGTGTCGGGGGCCCCGCCGGCCACCGACACCGGGGCGTCGACACGGTGGACCGAGCCGTCGAACGTGGTGAGGTGGGCGTGGACGTGGACCGTCGCGGAGCGCGGGGGCGGGCCGGGCCAGCGGAGGAGGAGGTGGATGCCGCGGGCCCGTGACGTGCGACGGAAGTGGGCCAGCGCCTCCGCCTCCGGAATCTCCCAGCGGGCGACGCAGCCCCCCTCGCCCGGATCGGACGGCTCGGGGGGGGCGAAGGCGGTTCCCGGCGCGACCGCCGGATCGTTCACGAAGACCACCAGATCCCCCGCCGCGGTCACCATCCGCTCGTCGGCGTCGCGCGGCTCGACGACGAGCGCCAAACCCTCGGGAATCCCGTCGCCGTCGCCGTCGAAACAGACGGTCTTCGCGGGGTTGATGACCAGATGGGTGATCCGGCCCTCGCCGGCGACGCTCTCCTCGAACGACAGCCGCCGCACCGCAGGTGCCATGCCGCTCGACACGCCGGGCAGCGGCGGCACGCCGTCGAGCGACGGAGGCGCCAGCGACGGAGGCGTCGTCGGGGCGGGCAGGGGGCTGGCACCTCCGGCCGGGGGTGCGAAGCGCAGCCCTCCCGGAGCGGCGCCGGGGGAGCCGGTCGCGGGGGACGTGGAGGGAGAGGAGGGAATCCGCGGCGGCGGGACGAAGGTCGGCCCCGACGTGCCGGCGGGGGCCGGGAGCACCGATCGGGGGGCGGCGGCGGAGTCGCCGACGCCGAGCTGCCGCTTGAGACTGGCGTTCTCGCCGACGGCCCGCTCCAGACGGGCCGACTTGCTCGCCAACTCGTCCTGGAG
>CAWUOA010000677.1:0-1862 GCA_963923225.1 uncultured Planctomycetaceae bacterium | reverse complement strand
CAAATATACTGATGCCGGCGGCAAACCGCCTACCGGTTGCGTGACGTCGACCCGGCCCTCCCAGACCCCGCATCCCCCCCGCCGTCCCGCATCGACGACAGCCGAGGAGCCTGGATGAACCTCGATTCTCTCAACGAGGCCCAGCGTCGAGCCGCGACGCACATGGAAGGTCCGATGCTCGTCCTCGCCGGCCCGGGCAGCGGAAAGACGAGGGTGGTCACCCACCGAATCGCCCACCTGATCGACCGCGGCGTCCGACCCGACGGAATCGTCGCCCTGACCTTCACCAACAAGGCGGCCGACGAAATGCGCCGGCGGGTCACCGCCCTCGTCGGGCCACAGCCCGTGGAGATGGGAACCTTCCATCGCTTCGCGGCCCGCCTCCTCCGCACCCACGCGCGGATGGTGGGCCTGTCGAGTGACTACTCGATCCTCGACGTCGACGACGCCTTGTCGGTGATGAAGCGTGCGGCCCGCCGTCTGGGGCTGAATCTGACCCACACGCCCATCGACCGACTCGCCGGTATCATCAGCCGCGCGAAGAACGACCTCCGCTCCCCGGAGACGTTCGAGCCCCGGTGGGGACGGCCGGCGGACGAGGTGGCCGTGCGTCTGTGGCCGGTGTATCAGCGGATGATGCTCGAGTGCAACGCCGTCGACTTCGACGATCTTCTGCTGCACGTCGCCCGCCTGATCGGCGAGAATCCCGACCTCCGCGCCAGACTGGACGCCAAGCACCGTTTCATCCTCGTCGACGAGTACCAGGACACCAACGCCGCTCAGTACGCCATTCTCCGGGGGCTCTCCATCGACCACCCCAATTTGTCCGTGACCGGCGACCCCGACCAGGCGATCTACGGCTGGCGCGGAGCGAGCATCCGCAACATCCTCGAATTCGAGCGTGACTACCCGACGGCGACGGTCGTCAAGCTCGAAACGAACTACCGCAGCACCTCGAACATCCTCGGTACCGCCGACCGGCTGATCGCCAACAACACCCGCCGGAAACCGAAACGGCTCCTCACCGACTCCCCCCCCGGTCCACCGGTGCGCATCGTCCTCGACGCCACGGGGCACGACGAGGCCGACCGGATCGCCGACGAGATCGCGGACGCCGTGGCGCGTGCGGCGCGCGCTCCTCGCGACTTCGCCATCCTCTTTCGGACCAACGCCCTCTCGCGCTCCCTCGAAGTCGCGCTCCGCTCACGGGGCATCCCCTACCAATTGCTGCGGGGAGTCGAGTTCTTCAAGCGCCGGGAAATCCGGGACGTGGTGTCCTGGCTGCGCCTCCTGCGCAACGCCCGCGACGACGAAGCCCTCCTCCGCGTCGTCAACGTGCCGCCTCGCGGCATCGGCCGGCAGTCCCTCGACCTGCTCACCTCCTGGGCCGCCGACCATCACCGAGGGCTCCTCGAGGCCTGCCGCGGCGCCGGGTCGATCCCCGGGCTCACCGCGCGTGCGGCCACCGCGATCCGCAAGTTCGCCTCCCTCCACGATTCGCTGGAACGCGTTGCCGCGGACGAGGGATCGGTGGCGGCGATCCTGGAGGCCGTCCTGGAACGGACCGGCTACCGCGAGATGCTCGCCGACGACGACGACGAGGAGGGAGAGGATCGCCTGGCGAACGTCGAGGAGCTCGTGACCGCGGCACGACAATTCGACGCGGACTTCGCCGATTCGCCCCCCCTCGATCACGAGTCCACGGCCCTCGGCGCTTTTCTCGATACCACGGCGCTGGTCGCCGACACCGACGCCTGGGATCCGACGGCCGACCGGGTCTCCCTGATGACGCTCCATGCCGCCAAGGGGCTCGAGTTCCCGGTGGTGTACCTGATCGCGATGGAGGACGGCATCCTCCCGCA
>CAWUOA010000676.1:0-1863 GCA_963923225.1 uncultured Planctomycetaceae bacterium | reverse complement strand
TTGCCGACGTCGTTCTGCGCGGCGGCGAGATCGAGCAGGGCCGAGTGGGTTCTCAACTCGCCCGGCTCGCGTTCGAGGATCGCCTTCGCCAGTCGCTCCGCCTCGTCGAGCCGGTCTTGGCCCATGCGGATCGAGATCATCGTGAGGAGGACGTTGACCGCGTCCTTGTTGGGAAGGTCCTTCGTCCGCTCCTCCACGGCGGCGAGGCCGGCTTCGCTCTTCTCCTCGCCCTCGCTCGCCGCCACGCGGGCCTCGGCGGCGAGGACCATCGACTCCTTGCGGACGAGGGGGGAGGTGCTCTCGATCGTCCGCCTGGCCTCGTCGACGCGTTGGTTCGCCAGGAGGAGGGTGACCAACTGCGCGACCACCATCGGGCTGTCGGGCGAGGCGTCCCGAGCCTTCGTGACGACCTCGATCGCCGCGGGGGACTCCCCCTTGCGTTGCAGGACGGTCGACCGCACCGAGGCCAGCTGGGAGTCGGAGATCGTCGGTGACTGGGAGAGCAGGTCGACCAGCTGGTCGACCTTCGACCAGTCCCGCTCACCCGGAGGGCGGCGCACCTGATCCTTCAGTCGCAGTTCCAGCAGCGGCGCCCAGAGGAGTTGCTTGGAGGCGAGCTCCTCCGGGGTCTGCACGGCCGCCAGCGATTCGAACTCCGCCAGCGCCTCGTCGACGCGGCCGGCCTGGGAATGGGCCGTCGCCAGCGCGATTCGGGCCTGGTAGGAGTTCGGGTCGTCCGACAGCACGCGGAGTGCCGCCTCCATGAGCTCGTCCGATTGCCCGAGGTGCTGGTGGCAGATCGCCAGCGCGAGATCGACGTTGTGGGTGATGGTGTCGGATTGGGCCACGTTCGGCCGCACTTGCCTCAGGCTCTCGATCGCCTGGTGCCATTGCCCCGACGACATCTTCAGTCGCGCCTCCGCCCACATCACCGCCGGGTCCTCGTCACCCTGGATCTCGCGCAGCTTCTCCAGGTGCGGCTCCACCTCGTCGCCGCGTTCCAGGTCGAAGAGCAGGTCGATGATCCGCTCGAGGATCACCGGATTGTCCTCGACGCTCTCCAGCCCCGTCGTCAACGTGTCGAGAGCGGCCGTGGCATCGTTGCGGGCCAGGGCGAGATCGGCGCGGCCGATGATCACGCGCGGGTCGTCCGAGAACGGCGCCATGCTCTCGCGGATCACGCGTTCGGCGCGGGCGTGGTTGCCCGCTCGCATGGAGACCTCGAAGTCGGTGAACAGCACCTCCGGGGTTTCGGGAGCCAGTTCACCGGCCCTCGCGATCTCGATGCCGGCGGCACCGAGATCGTTGTGGAGGAAGCTCCAGCGGGCCATCGCGAGCCACGCCTTGTAATCCTTCGGATAAGCCTCCGGCAGGCGTCGCATCACCCGTGCGGCGGTGTCGAGATCCTTGTATCGCCGCTCCAGGATCTCGGCGATGAGGATGTAGGCTTCGCTGCAGTCGGGGAGCGGTTCCCAGGCCGGGTCGAAAGCCTTCGTGCCCGGATCGAATCCGATGAGCTTCGAGGCGACCGTCATTCCCTCGTCGTAGCGGCCCATGCCGGCGCACGCCATGGCATACCGGAGGTCGATGATGTGGTCCGGTTCGTCCGACGCCTTGCCGGCTCCCGACGCGTCGTCGCGCGGAGACTTGCCCAATTGCCTGGCTTCACGGATCGCGTCGAAATGCTGGCGGGCGTCGGAGAAGTTCCGCGTGCGGAGCAGGAAGTTGCCGAGTTTTTGCCGGAGGTCCTCGTCCTCGGGATTCTTCCGGACGGCGGCTTCGAGGGCATCGTACGCCTTCGTCATCGTGCCCCGATTGGACCGCGTCGAATCGGCCTTCTTGAGCAACAAGCGGGCGTATTCC
>CAWUOA010000675.1:0-1865 GCA_963923225.1 uncultured Planctomycetaceae bacterium | reverse complement strand
GTTGGAGATGGTCGAGGTTGTAGGTCGTGAAGGAATGGCCGGCGTCGTCGGCCACCAGACCGAAGCCCCCTCCCGATTTGTACGTGCGCCCGACACGGCCAGTGCCGGGATCGAAGGCGATGTCGGCGCCGCCCAGATCGAGGCCGGGCCCGTCGGACCCGGGAATCCGCACCCTCCCCCCGTTGCCGCCATTGGCCAGATGGACGAGACCGTCGACGCCGAAACGGAGGCTGTTGGCGTTGCTGTCGGTGACGCCGCGGACGAGCCCCTCGAGCACCGTCTCGCGGCGGTCGGCGCGACCGTCGCCGTCGGTGTCCTCGAAGTAGAGCACCTCCGGCGGCGCACAGACGAGCACCCCGCCCCGCCACGGCAGGACGGAGGTGGGGAACGACAGCCCCTCGGCGAAGACGATCGCCTCGTCCGCCCTTCCGTCGCCGTCGGTGTCGCGCAGACGACGCACGGTGCCGCCGGGCGTCCCGCCCTCGCCCCCCAGGGGATAGTCGCGCATCTCCACGACGTAGCACGCCCCGTCGTCCGCGAACGCCAGCGCCACCGGGTCGACCACCATCGGCTCCCACGCCCAAGGTTCGAGGCGAATGTCGGGATGGTGGACGAACGCTCCCGCCGGGGCCGCCGGTTCCCCGGCGGTGGCCGCGCCGATCGCTCCGAGGAAGACCACGCCCGCGAGAACGAGGGCCTGGCGGCGGACCGCGTGCGACATGGTGGATCGGCCTCGGGTAGGATTTCCCCCGCCGACCGGCGCGGGGGCCGGTCACCCCGGGGGAGCGAACCATGCGATCGGACCACATCGTAGCGCGCGCGCGGCGCGGGCACCAACGGCGCGAGGGAACGGCCCGGAGGCGCGCCTTGGCGGCGCTGCTTCTGGCCTGTGCGTCGAGCCTCGCGGCGAACGGCGCCGAAAGCGTGCAGTACGCCTTCGAGTCGATCACCGTACCGGCGGCCAGCGCCGACGAGCCGCGCCGCGACGGCGTCTCCACGCGATTGGCGATCGAGCACCTCGAGCGCGGCTCGGTCGCCTGGAGCGGACAGCGCCAATGCATCAGCTGCCACACCAACGGCACCTACATGCTCGCCCGCCCCGCCCTCACCAAGGCCCTCGGCGCCCCGCCGGAAACGACGCTCGCCTTCTACCGCGAATCACTCGGCAAACTCTCCGCCGAGCCTGTCGAGTCGCTCCGCAAGTCGACCAAGCCCGCGCAGGTGATCTACCTCGCCGCCGGCCTCGCCTCGTGGGATCGGCACGTCACCGGCACACGCTCCCCCGAGACCGACCGGGCCCTGCGGCTCATGTTCGAGATCCAGGAGGAGTCGGGCACCTGGGGCACGCTCGACTGCTGGCCCCCCTACGAGTCCGACGCCTTCCACGAGGCGACCGTCGCGGCCACCGCGGCGGCGACCGCGCCTGGCTGGCTCGACGAGGCCGCCTCGGGGAGCGACGCCGCGCTCGCCTCCGGCGTCGACAAGCTCCGCACCTACCTCCGCGACACCCCCGCGCCGCACGACTACGGCCGCGTGCTGCTCCTGCAGGCCGCGACCCGCTTCCCCGGCATCCTCGACGAGGCCGGCAGCGCCGCGATCGTCGAGACGATCCGTGGCAAACAGAAGCCCGACGGCGGCTGGGCCACGCGATCCTTCGCCGCCCCCGAGGCCTGGGGAAGCGGCAATCGGGCGGCGAAGCTCCAGAGCGAGCCCGACTTCGCCGACCCGGCGAGCGACGGCCACATGACGGGCCTGGCCGTGCTCGTGCTGCGAGAGGCGGGCGTGCCGGCCGACGACCCGGCGGTGCGGCGCGGCGTCGCGTGGCTCCTCGCCAACCAGCGCGAGAGCGGCCGCTGGTGGACGCG